>NZ_JBMDIJ010000037.1:0-55410 GCF_057808595.1 Pseudomonas sp. FG98
TGCAACAAATGTGGGAGCCGGCGTTGCCGGCGATGCGCCGCGCGGGCGGCGCTCGGTCTCAAGAGCGCTGCAAGGATCAAGGTATGCACCTGTCAGCCCTGACCCGGTATCCCGGCAGACACCTTGCGGCCACCATGATCCAAAAGACAAGCTACCCACCCTCAAACCCGCTCAGCCATGGCCGCCAGCGCCACCGACATGGCCGCAGTGCGGGTCTCCACCCCGAGCTTGATGTAGACATGCTCCAGGTGCTTGTTCACCGTGCGCGGGCTGAGCTGGAGGATGTCGGCGATATCCTTGTTGGTCTTGCCGCAGGACACCCAGCGCAGCACCTCGACTTCACGCTCGGTGAGCTGGAAGCGCCGCGACAGCGTGCCGTAGGCCGGGGCATGGTCCAGGCCGATGGGCTGCGACGCCTGTCGCGCCGCCTGCAGGATGCGCGCGGTACGCAGGTGCGAGGCGACCCGGGCGAGCACTTCCGCGCAGTGGATCGGCTTGGTGACGTAGTCGATGGCGCCGGCCTCGAAGCCCTGCACCACATGTTCGCTGTCGGTCAACGCAGTCATGAACAGCACCGGAATATCGGCGGTGTCGGGCTGCTGCTTGATCCGCCGGCAGGTTTCGAAGCCATCGAGCCCGGGCATCATCGCGTCGAGCAGGATCAGGTCGGGGCGCCTGCGTTGCAGGCGGGTCAGCGCGCTGTGCCCGTCCAGCGCCACCAGGACCATGTAGCCCGCCGCGTCGAGGGCGTCGGAGAGCAGCGCGAGGTTGTCCGGGGTGTCGTCGACGATCAGGATCACGCCGTTGTCAGCGGGTGAGGTCAGGGCGCTCATTGAGGGCCTCCTTCAGTTGCAGGCTGAGTTCATCCAGGCGGAAGCCCTTGGCCAGGCTGCGCAGCCTGGCGATAAATGCGGCGCTGTCGCCAGCGTCGCGTTCGAGCAGGTCGAGCTTGTGCTGGATGCCGCGCATGTAGCCAAGCCCGCACAGTTCGTAGAGTTCTTCGAGGTCCTTGCGCGGCGGCAGCGTTCCGGTCGGCGGACTGGGCGCGAGGCTCAACGGACGGCGCTGCCACTGCAGGCACAGATGACGGGCGAGCAGGTCGAGCAGTTGCTGCAGGTGCACGGGCTTGGCCAGGTAGTCGTGCTCCATGGTCGGCAGGTCGCCGTCCTTGTCGTCGGTAAAGGCATTGGCGTTGGCCGACAGGACGATCACCGGTGCTCGCGACAGGGCGTTGCGGCGAATCAGGCGCAGGGTCTGCCAGCCGTCCATGTCGGGCATCGACAGGTCCATCAGGATCAGGTCCGGATGGTGCAGGGACACCTGGCGGATGGCTTCCTGGCCGTTGGCCGCTTCGAGCATGTCGAAGCCCAGCGGGCCGAGCAGCCCGGCGATGACCTTGCGGTGCTCGATATGGTCGTCCACCACCAGGATGCGCTGGCGCTCGCCTTCGTAGCCCACCACGTCATGATCGACCGCGATGACCGCCTTGGGCACCCGCACTTCGGAGAGGAACAGGCGTACCTGAAAGCGCGTGCCTTCGCCGAGCTGGCTGCTGACCGAGAGTGCCCCGCCCATCAACGCGGTGAGCATTCGGGTGATGGTCAGGCCCAGGCCCACGCCCTTGTCCTGGCGGTCCAGGCCACCGCGTTCGAAGGGCTGGAAGATCCGCTCGATCTGTTCCGGGGCGATGCCGATGCCGCTGTCGATTACTTCGAAGATCGCCGTTTCGCGGCGGTAGCTGACCCGCAGGCAGACCTCGCCGCTGTCGGTGAAGTTGACCGCGTTGCCGAGCAGGTTGATGAGGATCTGCCGCACGCGCTTTTCGTCGCCACGCACCACCGCCGGCATGCGCCCGACCAGGTCCAGGCGAAAGTCCAGGCCCTTTTCCCGGGCGGTGCCGGCGAACATCTGCTCCAGGTCGTTCAGGAACTGCTGCAGAAGGATCTCCGACGGTTCCAGGCGCAGCTTGCCGGCTTCGATCTTGGCCACGTCGAGCAGCCCGTCGATCAGCGACAGCAGATGCGAGCTGCTGCGCAGGATGGTCGCCAGCGGGTCCTGGTGCTGGGGCGGCGTGGCCGGGTCGCGCTGGAGGATCTGGGTGAAGCCGAGGATGCTGTTGAGCGGCGTGCGCAGCTCATGGGACAGGCCGGTGACATAGCGGCTCTTCGCGGCGTTGGCCGCTTCCGAGGCTTCCTTGGCTTCCTGCAGGGCCTGGTCGGTCTTGTCGTGGGCCTCGATTTCCTGGATCAGCAACTGGGTCTGGCGTTCCGACTCCTCCAGCGCCACCCGGCGGCTTTCCCGGGTCAACACCACCCACCAGGCGAGCACCCCGGCGAACACGCAGAAGGTCAGGAACGCCTTGAGGAAGGCCAGCAACAGCGTGCGATGGGCCTCTGGCGACTGATCGATGAGGCCGTGGGCGACCTGGCTGTAGATCAGCGCCAGCGCGCCGGACAGGGCCAGGACCAGGATCGCCAACAGTCCCAGGTATTGCGCCAGGCGCGTATGCAGGTAGCGCCGGGGCAGGCGCGGCAACAGGCGGCCGAGCAGATCCTCGAACTGCATCGACAGGCGCGCCCGTTGTTTGCACTGGTCGCCACAGCGCGCATCCAGCGAGCAGCACAGCGAACAGATCGGCGAGCGATAGGCCGGGCACCAGGCCATGTCAGCGGTCTCGAAGGCGTTGTTGCACAAGCCGCATTGCAGGTTGACCTGGGCCCCCTGGGGGAACAGCAAGGCGTCGGGACTGCTGCGGGCGATGTAATAGCGGCCACGGGTCAGCCAGGCGATCAGCGGCGCCACGACCAATGCGATAAGCAGCGAGACCAGGGGCGGCGCCGCCTGGGCCAGTTCGCCGAACAGGCCGAAATGGGCGCCGAACGCCACCAGCGAGGCGATGCACATGGCACCGACGCCGACCGGATTGATGTCGTACAGGTGCGCACGCTTGAACTCGATATGCCGCGGCGACAGCCCCAGCGGCTTGTTGATCACCAGGTCGGCCACCAGCGTGCCGATCCAGGCGATGGCGATATTGGCGTACAGCCCCAGCACCTCTTCGATCGCCTCGAACACCCCCAGCTCCATCAGTACCAGGGCGATGATCACGTTGAATACCAGCCAGACCACCCGCCCTGGATGGCTGTGGGTGACCCGGGCGAAGAAGTTCGACCAGGCCAGCGAGCCGGCGTAGGCGTTGGTCAGGTTGATCTTGATCTGGGAAATGATGACGAACAGGGTCATCGCCGCCAGCGCCCATTCCGGCGAGGCAAACACATAGCGGAAGGCGACCAGGTACATCTGCGTAGGCTCGATGGCCTTGTCGATGGGGACTTCGTGCTGCAGGGCGAGAAAGGCCAGGAAGGCGCCGGCCATGATCTTCACCGCGCCGGGAATGATCCAGCCGGGGCCGGCCATCAGCAGCGCCGCCCACCAGCGCTTGCGATTGGCGGCGGTTTTTTCCGGGAGAAAGCGCAGGTAGTCGACCTGTTCACCGATCTGGGTCACCAATGACAGCGCCACGCTGAAGGCTGCACCAAACAGCAGCAGGTTGAAGGTGCCGCCTTCGCCCTCGCGGCCGGCAAAGCCGGTCAGATCGCTCAGCACCCCGGGGTTCTTGCAGATCACGAACACGTAGGGCACCAGCAGCAGGGTCAGCCACAGCGGTTGCGACCACATCTGCAGGCGGTTGATCAGGGTGATGCCGTAGGCCACCAGCGGGATCACCACCACCGAGCAGATGACATAGGCCAGGGCCAGGGGAATGCGGAAATAGAGCTCCAGGGCCAGGGCCATGATCGCCGCTTCGAGGGCGAAGAACAGGAAGGTGAAGCTGGCGTAGATCAGCGAGGTGATGGTCGAGCCGATATAGCCGAACCCGGCGCCGCGGGTCAGCAGGTCCATGTCGACGCCGTAGCGGGCGGCGTAGTAGCTGATCGGAAGGCCGGTGAGGAAGATCACCAGCGCGGCGGCGACGATCGCCCACAGGGTGTTGTTGAAGCCGTAGCTCATCACCAGCGCACCGCCGATCGCCTCCAGGGCCAGGAACGACACAGCGCCCAGCGCGGTATTGGCGATGCGCAGCTCGGACCACTTGCGAAACGCCTTGGGCGCGAAGCGCAGGGCGTAGTCCTCCATGGTCTCGTCGGCGACCAGGCTGTTGTAGTCGCGGCGGATCTTGACGATGCGTTGGGAGCCTGAAGGTCGCACGGGGGCCGATTCCTGGGGAGCTGTGGGTGGTCGAAGCAGCAACATCCATGCCCGAGGCTGTCCATCCTGGCCTCATCGCTGGCAAGCCAGCTCCCACAAGGACCGCGTCGAGCCTCACTCTTGTGGCTGTCCCGGGACCCTGTGGGAGCCGGCATTGCCGGCGATGAGGCCATCAGCCTCGACATCGATCTTTCGGGTCTGTGTTGTTCTTGCCGACCTCATCGCTGGCAATGCCAGCTCCCACAGGTTCTGTGCCTGGCCTGGCGCCTGCGGTCGGCCGGGATCCCTGTGGGAGTCGGCTTGCCGACGATGAGGCCGGTAGTCATCTCACGGGCGCCAGCATGCCTCGGCGCGCCCGTTCTGGCGCTACGTCAAATGACGTATGCCGTTACGTCATGCTGCGTATACCCCCGATCCGACACCGACTTCATGCTGGTCCCGACTCGCAACAAGGCGCCGCCAGAGCGCTGCCGAGAACGACGACCTACTCAGGAGCCGGAACCATGGATTCACCACAGACCGCTGTAAAACGCTTTCTCCCTCGACGGCTGGGCCTGGGCGCTGCGGCGCTTTCATTGATCGCCGCCAGCGTGTTCGGGCAAATGGCCGTCGCCGACGAGGCCAACACTACCGGCCTGGCGGTGACCGCGACGGAAGTAACGGTCGGCCAGCTGCACTCGGCGACCGGCACCATGGCCATTTCCGAAACCGGTTCGATCCAGGCCGAGCGCCTGGCCATCGAGCAGATCAACGCCGCCGGCGGGGTGCTCGGCCGGCAGATCAAGGTGATCCAGGAAGACGGCGCTTCCGACTGGCCAACCTTCGCCGAAAAGGCCCGCAAGCTGCTGGCCGGCGACAAGGTGGCGGCGGTTTTCGGCTGCTGGACCTCGGCCTCGCGCAAGGCGGTGCTGCCGGTGTTCGAGAAGGAAAACGGCCTGCTCTACTACCCGACCTTCTATGAAGGCCTGGAACAGTCGAAGAACGTCATCTACACCGGCCAGGAGGCCACCCAGCAGATCCTCGCCGGCCTCGACTGGATCGCCAAGGAGAAGGGCGCCAAGACCTTCTACCTGATCGGCTCGGACTACATCTGGCCGCGCACCTCGATGAAGATCGCCCGCAAGCACATCGAGAACGTGCTGCACGGCACGGTGGTCGGCGAAGACTACTACCCGTTGGGCAACACCCAGTTCGGCTCGCTGATCAACAAGGTCAAGCTGAAGAAACCCGATGTGGTCTTCGCCGCCGTGGTCGGTGGCTCCAACGTCGCCTTCTACAAGCAGATGAAGTCGGCCGGGGTGACCGCCGCCAAGCAGAACCTGCTGACCCTGTCGGTGACCGAGGACGAACTGCTCGGCATCGGTGGCGAGAACATGGAGGGCTTCTACGCCTCGATGAAGTACTTCCAGAGCCTGGACAACCCCAACAACAAGGCCTTCGTCGAGGCGTTCAAGGCCAAGTACGGCAAGGACGCGGTGATGGGCGACGTGACCCAGGCCGCCTATCTCGGCCCGTGGCTGTGGAAGGCGGCGGTGGAGAAGGCCGGCAGCTTCGATATCGACAAGGTGGTCGCGGCTTCGCCTGGCATCGAGCTGACCACTGCCCCCGAAGGCTACGTCAAGGTCCACGACAACCATCACCTGTGGAGCAAGACGCGCATCGGCGAAGTCCAGGCCAACGGCCAGTTCAAGGTGATCCACGAGTCGGACCTGATCGAACCCAATCCTTTCCCCAAGGGCTACCAGTAAGCGCAACGACGAGCTTCAGGCGCGCGGCTTGCGCCTGAAGCCTCTTGCCTCCACCACATCCCCGAGGAGGGACCACCATGCAATGGCTATCTGATTTCGGTGCCATCGCCGCCATGCAGGGGTTCAACGGCCTGTCCGTATTCTGCGTGCTCCTGCTCATGGCCCTGGGACTGGCGATCATTTTCGGCCAGATGGGCGTGATCAACATGGCCCACGGTGAATTCCTCACCATTGGCGCCTACACCACCTACGTGCTGTCGACCCTGGTCAAGAACTACCTGCCGTCGATGCAGCCGTACTACTTTTTCTTCGCCATCGCACTGTCGTTCCTGGTGGCGGCGGCCATCGGCTGGGTCGTCGAGCGGGTGATGATCAGCCGCCTGTACCAGCGTCCGCTGGATACCCTGCTGGCTACCTGGGGCCTGTCGCTGGTGATGCAGCAGGCCTTTCGCTCGATCTTCGGCGCCCGCGAGGTCAGCGCCACGCCGCCGGACTGGCTGATGGGTGCGGTGAACCTGACCGACACCATCGAGATCCCGCGCAACGGCCTGTTCGTCATGGCCCTGACCGTGCTGCTGACCGGCACCATCTTCCTGATGCTGTACCGCACCCGCTGGGGCCTGCAGGTGCGCGCCACGGTGCAGAACCGGGTCATGAGCCGCGCCGTCGGCATCAATACCCGCCAGGTCGACCGCATGACCTTCGCCCTCGGCTGTGGTGTGGCCGGGGTGGCCGGGGCGGCCTTCACCACCATCGGCTCGACCGGGCCCACCGCCGGTTCGCTGTACATCGTCGACACCTTCCTCACCGTGGTCTTCGGCGGCGCGCAAAGCCTGCTTGGCACCATCGCCTCGGCCTTCGCCATTGCCCAGACCCAGTCGGTCTCGGAGTTCTTCATGAGCGGTTCGATGGCCAAGGTGCTGACCCTGTCGACGGTGATCCTGATCCTGTTGATGCGCCCGCAAGGGTTGTTCTCCAGCAAAGTTCGCAAATAGGGGCGCGCAGATGAACGCATTGGACAAACTCATGGGCGGGCGCCAGGGCACTGTCGGCCTGCTGATCCTCGCCGCGCTGATCCTGGTGGTGTTTCCGCTTGTGCTCGACGCCTTTCGCCTGAACATGGTCGGCAAGTACCTGACCTACGCCTTCGTCGCCGTGGGCCTGGTGCTGTGCTGGGGTTATGGCGGCATTCTCAGCCTGGGCCAGGGGGTGTTCTTCGGCCTCGGCGGCTACTGCATGGCGATGTTCCTCAAGCTGGAAGCCAGCGATCCGGAGAGCACGAAGATCCAGTCGACCCCGGGCATTCCGGATTTCATGGACTGGAACCAGCTCACCGAGCTGCCGGCGTTGTGGGTGCCGTTCCACAGTTTCGGCTTCACCCTGTTCGCCGTGGTGGCGGTGCCGGTGATCCTGGCGCTGGTGATCGGCGCGGCCTTGTTCAAGCGCAGGGTAGGGGACGTGTACTTCTCCATCGTCACCCAGGCCATCGCCCTGATCCTCACCGTGCTGATCATCGGCCAGCAGGGTCTGACCGGCGGGGTCAACGGCATCACCGACCTCAAGACCCTGCTCGGCTGGGACATCCGCGGCGACGGCGCCAAGTTGTTGCTGTATTTCGTCAACGCCGCGCTGCTGCTGGGCTGCATCCTGATTGGCAAGTTCATCCTTGCCTCCAAGCTCGGCCGCTTGCTGATGGCCATGCGCGACAAGGAAGAGCGGGTACGTTTTTCCGGCTATGACGTGGCCAGCTTCAAGATCTTCGTCTATTGCGTCGCCGCCGGCTTCTCGGCCATTGGCGGGGCGATGTTCGCCTTG
Source organism: Pseudomonas sp. FG98 (assembly GCF_057808595.1). Lineage (NCBI taxonomy): Bacteria > Pseudomonadati > Pseudomonadota > Gammaproteobacteria > Pseudomonadales > Pseudomonadaceae > Pseudomonas > Pseudomonas sp. FG98. The sequence goes on from NZ_JBMDIJ010000037.1 coordinate 7,773, forward strand.
CAGGTCGGCTTCATGTCGCCGTCCTTCGTCGGCATCGTGCCGTCGATCGAAATGGTGATCTTCGCCGCAGTCGGCGGGCGCATGTCGCTGCTCGGCGCGGTATACGGCGCGCTGCTGGTCAACTACGGCAAGACCTACTTTTCCGAATCCTTCCCGGAACTGTGGCTGTACCTGATGGGCGGGCTGTTCATCGTCGTGGTCATGTACTTCCCCAACGGCCTCGCCGGCTTGTGGGAAAGCCATGGGCGCAAATGGCTGGCGGCGTTCGCCAAGCGGCCGCAACCCGCTGTCGCAGCGGTACCTGCCAAGCCTGCGGCGCAGCCCGTCGCCAAGGTCGACAGCCCTTCCACCCACAACTCGCTGGAGACCCAGCCATGACTGCTACCGCTGGCTTCCATATGCCCAAGCCGGTACTGGCCATCGAGGGCCTGACCGTGTCCTTCGACGGTTTCAAGGCCGTGGACAACCTCAACCTGTACATCGACCGCAACGAAGTGCGTGTGGTCATCGGCCCCAACGGCGCGGGCAAGACCACCGTGCTCGACCTGATCTGCGGCAAGACCCGCGCCACCGGCGGCAGCATCCAGTTCAAGGACCGCGAGCTGACCCGCATGAAGGAGTACGACATCGTCCGCGCCGGGGTCGGGCGCAAGTTCCAGACCCCGTCGATCTACGACAACCTCAGCGTGTTCGAGAACCTCGAGATGTCCTTTCCCAAGGGACGCACGGTGTTCGGTGCGCTGTTCTTCCAGCGCAGCCGCGAGGTGACGGCGCGGGTCGACGAGGTGGCGGCGCAGATCTTCCTTGCCGATCTGCTGCAACAGCAGGCCGGGCTGCTGTCCCACGGCCAGAAGCAGTGGCTGGAGATCGGCATGTTGCTGATGCAGGACCCGGAGCTGCTGATGCTCGACGAGCCAGTGGCCGGCATGAGCGTCAGCGAGCGGGCGCAGACCGCCGAGTTGCTCAAGCGCATCAGCCAGGGCCGTTCGGTGCTGGTGATCGAGCACGACATGGAGTTCGTCAAGAGCATCGCCCACAAGGTCACGGTGCTGCACCAGGGCAAGGTGCTGGCCGAAGGCAGCATGGAGTCGGTGCAGAGCAACCCGAAAGTCATCGAAGTCTATCTCGGCCACTGAGGAGCAGCGCATGTTCACCATCAACCAGCTGGCCTGCGGTTATGGCCAGAGCCAGATCCTGCATGACCTCGACCTGGCCGTGGAAAAGCAGGAAATCGTCGCGGTCATGGGCCGCAACGGCATGGGCAAGACCACCCTGTTCAAGAGCCTGATGGGCATCCTGCCGCAGTGGCACGGCCAGGTGGCGGTCGACGGCGTCGAGGTCTCGGCCATGGAGACCCATGCCCGGGTCGAGCACGGCATGGCCTATGTGCCCCAGGGGCGGATGATCTTCCCGTCGATGACCGTTCTGGAAAACATCCAGACCGGCCTGCCGGCGTCGGCCCGGGGCAAGGTGCCGGAAGACCTCTACGCGCTGTTCCCGGTGCTGTTCGACATGCGCGGACGGCGCGGCGGCAACCTGTCTGGCGGCCAGCAACAGCAACTGGCGATCGCCCGGGCGCTGGCCACCAACCCCAAGGTGCTGCTGCTCGACGAGCCTACCGAGGGCATCCAGCCGTCGATCATCAAGGACATCGCCCGCACCCTCAAGGAGATCCGCAGCCTGCGCAACCTGACCATCGTGGTCTCGGAGCAGGTGCTGTCGTTCACCCTGGAAATCGCCGACCGCTTCCTGGTGATCGAGAAGGGCCGCTTCGTCATCGAGGAAACCCGGGCCAATGTCGACGAGGCCAGCATCAGTCGCTACCTGTCCGTCTAGCCAGCCCCTCTTACCGCAGCAACAGATCGATCCTCTCAACCAAGGAGAACACCCCATGACCGACGTGCTGATCAAAGTCGACCTCAACCAGCCTGCCACCGAGAACGAGCAGGTGCACAACCGCTGGCACCCGGACATCCCGATGGCCTGCTGGGTCAAGCCGGGCGACGACTTTATCCTGGAAACCTACGACTGGACCGCCGGTGCCATCAAGAACGACGACGATGCCAGCGACGTACGCGATGTCGACCTGTCCACCGTGCACTACCTGTCCGGCCCGGTCGGTGTGCACGGCGCCGAGCCTGGTGACCTGCTGGTGGTCGACCTGCTCGACATCGGCGCCCGGGCCGACTCGCAATGGGGTTTCAACGGCTTCTTCTCGCGGCAGAACGGCGGCGGCTTCCTCACCGATCACTTCCCTTCGGCACAGAAGGCGATCTGGGACTTCAAGGGCATGATGACCAGCTCCCGGCACATTCCCGGGGTCGAGTTCGCCGGCCTGATCCACCCCGGCCTGATCGGCTGCCTGCCGGACCACAAGATGCTCGCCGACTGGAACCGCCGCGAGCAGGAACTGATCGATACCGAACCGGGCCGGGTGCCGCCACTGGCCAACCCGCCGTTTGCCAAGACCGCGCACATGGGCAAGCTCAAGGGCCCGGAGCGCGATATGGCCGCGGCCACCGGCGCCCGCACCGTGCCGCCGCGCGAGCACGGCGGCAACTGCGATATCAAGGACCTGTCGCGGGGTTCGAAAGTGTTCTTCCCGGTGTATGTCGACGGCGCCGGGCTGTCGGTGGGCGACCTGCACTTCAGCCAGGGCGATGGTGAGATCACCTTCTGCGGCGCTATTGAAATGGCTGGCTGGGTGCATATGCGCGTCGAACTGATCAAGGGCGGCATGGCCAAGTACGGCATCAAGAACCCGGTGTTCAAGCCCAGCCCGATCGTGCCCAACTACAACAACTACCTGATCTTCGAAGGCATCTCGGTGGACGAGGCCGGGCAGCAGCACTACCTGGACGTCAACGTCGCCTACCGTCAGGCCTGCCTCAACGCCATCAACTACATGACCAAGTTCGGCTACTCGCCGGCCCAGGGCTACGCCTTGCTCGGCTCGGCGCCGGTGCAGGGGCATATCAGTGGCGTGGTCGACATTCCCAACGCTTGCGCGACCTTGTGGTTGCCGACGGAGATCTTCAAGTTCGATATCAACCCGAGTGCCAGTGGTCCGACGAAATTCATCGATGGCAGTGTCGATCTGCCGCTTGCGCCGGATAAGTAAGGAGTCTTGGGCCCGCTTTGTGGCCCTTCGCGAGCGCAATACCGTGGGAGCGAGCTCGCTCGCGAAGGGCTGCAAAGCAGCCCCAATGGCCATTCCGCTGAATATGAGGACTCCAACATGCCGATGTACGAATACGAATGCCCCCATTGCGGCGACTTCACCGCCTTGCGGCCCATGGCGCAGAGCGCGTTGCCTTGTGAATGTCCGGAGTGTGGCGCCGAGGCCATGCGGGTGATTCTCTCCGCGCCGGGGCTGGCGACCCTGGCCGGCAATACCCGCAAGGCCATCGCGGCCAACGAGCAAAGTGCTCATGCGCCGAAGACCCTTGGTGAGTATCAGGAGAGCCGTCGGCATCCAAGCGGCTGCGGGTGCTGTGGGCCGAGCAAGCAGCAGGAACCGACCAAGGCCAATCCCCATGCCTTGAAAGGCAAGGCGGCGGGGCGGCCGTGGATGATCAGTCATTGAGAATTTGGCGGATGCTGTTCTAGTTCCCGCCCCACCAGTACTGCGCAGTCACACCACCATCCATAAGGAAGTCGCTGCCGGTAATGAAAGTGCCTTCCGGCCCCATCAGCAGCGCCGCGACAGCGGCGACTTCATCCGGCGTGCCTGCGCGCTTGGCCATGGAGGACTCGATCATGCTGCGGTACCCGGCGCCGCGCGGACCATCGAGTTCATCGCGAGCCAGCGGGGTGAGGATGATGCCCGGGCTGATGGTGTTGACGCGGGCACCACGCTTGCCCCAGCGCACGGCTTCTGCGGCGACGCGCAGGGCGTTGCCGCGCTTGGACAACTGGTAGGCGTTGAGCGGGTCGGTCACGTGCTCTGGTTGCAGCATCGGCAGCGCCAGCAGTTCTTCGACCGGCGTCAGGGCCAGGGCCTTGTCCTGCTCGGGCGTCAGTGCCGGCAAGCGGTGACCGGACTGCGAGGCGATGACCACCGCCGATCCTCCCTTGGCGATAACCGTGCCGAACAGCTCCAGCACCAGCGCGGTGCCGTACAGGTCTACCCGCAGGATGGCGGCCGGCGGTGCCTGCGAAGGGGAGACACCGGCGGCATGGATAACCCCGGTGATCTCGCCAAGGGCGGTGGCGCGTTCAACCAGGGCTTGAACCGAATCACGGGAGGACACATCGACCAGCGCCGTGCTGACTGCAAAGCCGGCGTCACCCAGCACTCTGGCCGAGGCGTCGAGGGTTGGCTGGCGAAGGTCCGCCAGCAGTACATGCTTGCCGGCGCTGACCCTGCGCGCGATTGCCTGGCCGATCGAGCCGGCGCCGATTACCACCGTTACCTCTGTCATGTGCGTCTCTCCCTTCGGGGTTGGACGATCACTCTAGGGCAGAGGCGGGCGGTTGATTAGCCGGTCAATCCTGAGTGTTGTCATGAGCACCATTCATGAATGTGTGGGTCAGCCAATGACTCAGGTCTTACCTCAGAAATCCTGGGAAGTCGGGCGCAGCACGATCTCATTGATGTCGACATCGGCCGGCTGCTCGATGGCAAAGGCGATGGCCCGGGCTACCGATTCTGCCGGGATGGCGTTCTTGTAGAACTCCGCAACGGCCTCTGCGCTGGCCTCATGACCGCTACCGAATTTCAGCTCGGAATCGACCGCGCCCGGCTCGATGGTGGTGGTGCGGATGCTGCGCCCGACCTCGTGGCGCAGACCGTCCGAGATGGCCCGTACTGCGTACTTGGTACCGCTGTAGACCGAACCGCCCGGGCTGAACACCTTGATGCCGGCCACCGATGAAATGTTGATGAAGTGACCGGAGCCTTGCTGCTGGAACACCGGCAGGGCTGCCGCGATGCCGTACATCACGCCCTTGATGTTGATGTCGATCATGCGGTCCCACTCGTCGACCCGCAGTTCGGCGATGGGCGCGATCGCCATCAGGCCGGCATTGTTGATCATCACGTCAACCCGGCCGAAGGTGTCCGTGGCGTGCTGGACAAGGGCGACCAGGTCTTCACGGCGGGTCACATCGACCACCTGGGCCGTGGCTTTACCGCCTGCGGTGGTGATTTCATCGACGATTGCCTTCAAGCGCTCCTCGCGACGTGCGGCGAGTACCACCGATGCGCCCAGGCTGGCCAGATGACGGGCGGTGGACTCGCCCAGGCCGCTGCTTGCACCGGTGATGACGACGACCTTGCCTTGGATACCATTGCTCATTTTCGTGACCTCGTTGGGGGGGATGGCGCCGATTATGAGTTGTCATTTCGTCACACTGAATGGAATATTCAGGATTTGAAAATTCCATAATTCGGAACAAAGCCATGCTAAACCGGCTGGAAATGATCAGGGTCTTCCTCGCAGTTGCCGACTGTTCGTCTTTTCGCGAGGCCGCGAACCATCTGGCGACATCGCCGCAGAAGGTCACCCGGGCGGTGCAGGAGCTCGAACGGCTGATGGGCGAGCCGCTGTTTCACCGCAGCACGCGGCAGATGAGGATCACCGACTTCGGCAAAAACCTCGCCCAGGAGGCCGCCGCTGTGGTGGACAGCTTCGATCAGTTGTTTGCCCGGGCAGATACCGCTGGTGACGCAGAGGTCAGCGGGCGGGTAGGGCTGACGGCACCCCGTGCGATCGGCAAGTTGTACCTGGCGCGTTTTCTGGCCGAATTGCGCCGGCAGCATCCCCGATTGAGCATCGATCTTTCGCTCGATGACGAGTTGACCGATTCGGTGGCCTCCAGGATCGATATCGGAATCAGGGTGGGGACCGTGCGTGATCGCCGGTTCGTCGCCAGAACTGTGGCGAATGTGCCGTTGGCGGTCGTCGCTCCGCCCGGGCTGATTGCCAGTGCCGGTGTGCCGTCGAACATCGAGGCGCTCAAGACGATGCCCTTGTCCTTGCTTCAGGACCGCAGATCCGGGCGTGGCTGGCCGTGGTATTTCCGCAATGAAGAAAGCTTCGTTCCCGAGCAGCCTGGCTTTATCTGCGATGACCCGGAAACGGAGCTGGAAATGGTGCTGCAGGGGAGTGTGTTTGCGCAGATGCCCTTGTATCTGGCGGAGCCGCATCTGTCCGAGGGCGCGCTGGTGGAAGTAATGGCCGAGTATGCGCCGCGGCCCCTTGACCTGGTTCTGTATCGGACGCGGTCCGGACCGGCGCCGCGGCGGGTGAGGGTGGTGTATGACTTTTTGCTGGGGAAGCTGGGGGATCGGGGGTTGTTTCCGGGTGGATTCTGATCCTCGTACCGCCAGCGTTCAGCCGATCACAGCCTGGAAATGGTGTCCTTCAGAAATTCGCAAAACCACAGTTGCGCAGAGCTGTCGCCACTGTGTTCATGCCAGTGCAGGCTCACTTCGAATTCCGGAACGGTAAAGGGCAGATCCATGGTCTTCAGGCCATTGCGTTCGGCGTACACCTTGGCTACCCGTTCCGGCAGGGTGACCAGCAGGTCGCTGGACGAGATGATCTCCGGCAACACGCTGAAGTGCGGTACCCGCAAGCTGACGGTGCGTGCGATTCCGGCCTCTCGCAGACGATCCTCGACGAAATGGTGTCCGGTACCTGCCGACACCACCACATGCCGTTCGTTGACGAATTGCTCCATCGACACGCTCTCGCCGATGCGCGGGTGGTCGTCCCGCACCATGCAGACATAGCGCTCGATGAACATCAGTTCGCATTTGGCCTGGACCGGCAGGTAACTGCGATTGCACACCGCAGCGTCGATCTTGCCGGTGCGTAGCCACTCATCCATGCGATCGATCTCGATCTGGATGACCTCAAGTTCAACCAGCGGTGCCTTTGCCTGCAAGCCACGCAGAATGTGTGGCAGGAAGAACACCTCGCCCAGGTCCGAGAGCGCCAGGCGGAAGCGGCGGGTGGAGTTTTCCGGCTCGAATCGGCGGGTCAGCGCCACGGCACGTTCGATATCGGTCAACGAGGAACGGAAGGCGGCGTAGAGCTGCGAGGCGAGTACGGTGGGTTGCATGCCGTCGCGGGTGCGCTTGAACAGCGGGTCTCCCCATTGATCACGCAGGCGGGACAGGGCATAGCTGACCGAGGGCTGGGTGACATGCAGGCGCTCGGCCGCGCCGCTGACGCTGCCGGTTTCGTAAATGGTCACGAAGACCCGGACAAGGTTGAGATCGATCATGATTTAAATAGATGTGGTTTATTCTGGTTTCGAAAATATATCTATTTGATCTATCAAGCAACTGTCCATAACGTGGTACTCGATGGGGCTGACAGCCATGCCCCGCACAAAACAACAACAAGAGTACATGCCATGCAACGCATCAACGCTGTCGATATTCTCGACACCGCGAAGCTCAGTCGCTTCCATTTTCTGCTCGTATTCTGGTGCTCGTTCATCATGCTGTTCGATGGCTATGACCTGGTCATCTACGGCTCGGTGCTGCCGCACCTGATGACCGAGTGGAACCTGACGCCCTCCGAGGCAGGGATGCTGGGGTCCAGCTCCATGCTGGGGATGATGTTCGGCGCGGTTGCCCTGGGCACCACCGCTGACCGTTTCGGGCGCCGGCCGATCATCCTGTTCTGTGTCGCGCTGTTCAGCGTGGCGGCGTTCATCAACGCCTTTGCCTTCGATGCGACGACCTTTGGCATCTGTCGCTTCCTCACCGGGGTCGGGCTGGGCGGAGTGGTACCGAACCTGGTGACCATCCTCAAGGAAATGGCCCCCACCCAGTACCGTAATCGCCTGATCAACCTGATGCTCAGCTTCTTTGCTGTCGGCGGGCTGTTGTCGGCACTGGCGGGGATGTACTTGATTCCGCTGCTCGGCTGGCACTCGCCGTTCTACATCGCCGGCCTGTCGTTGCTGTGCCTGCCATTGCTGTACAAGACCCTTCCCGAGTCGGTGGCTTACCTTGTCCACCGCGACCGCCAGGAGGAGGTGGGCAGACTGCTGCAGGTGATCAATCCGGCACACCGGCCCGTCGGTCAAGTGCGCTACACGGTCGAGTCGGTGACCAATACCGCAGGAACTTCGCTGTCGTCGCTGTTCAGTGATGCCCGCGCTGTCGCGACGCTGATGGTCTGGATCGCGTTCGGCATGTGCATGCTGATGGTCTACGGACTCAACACCTGGTTGCCGAAACTCATGAACAGTGGCGGTTATCCGCTGGGATCGAGCATCGCCTTCCTGCTGGTAATGAATATCGGCGCCCTGGTCGGCCAACTGGCGAGCGGATTTGTCGCTGACCGTTGGGGCTGCAAGCCAACCTTGCTGCTGTTTTTCGCACTCTCTGCCGTATCCATCTCCCTGCTTGGCGTGCGGCCAGGCCCGGTGACCCTGTACCTGATACTGCTGGTGGCTGGCGGCGCCACGGTGGGCTGCCTGTCGGTGGTGCACACCCTGGCAGCGGATATCTACCCGGCCAATGCCCGTTCCACCGGGGTGAGCATGGCCGCGGCTGTCGGTCGCTGTGGTGCGGTTACCGGGCCGTTGCTCGGAGGGTATCTGCTCAGCCTGAGCCTGCCCTTCGAACAGAACTTCCTGCTGTTCGCCTTGCCTGGGGTGGTGGCAGTCATCGCCGTACTGCTGATCTCCCGACAGCACGCCGGCCAGGCTGAAGCCGGCGCCCGGGTCAAGCAAAGCGCCTGAACCTTCTCGCAATACCCGGCCAGGTTTGAAAGCTCGCCTGGAACCGGTCTTCGGCGTGGCGCCCGCGTCACGCCTTTTTTATCCCTGCAGGTTGGTTTGTCGCCGCATTCGCGGTGCGTCCGCCTGCGCTCGAAAAACGCGCAAACAACAATAATTCGGAGTGGATAGCATGATGACTATCGGTCGTTTCGGCTGGGCGGTGACAGGTTTGGCTGCGGTAATTTCCCCAGCGGGCCATGCGGATGCAATCAAGGACAGCCACCTGACGCTGGGCCTGCGCAACTTCTATTACGACCGTGACTTCAAGCAGACCGATGCCCCGAAATCCCGGGTGGGTAGCTGGAGCCAGGGTTTCGATCTGCAGTTCAAGTCGGGTTACACCGACGGCACAGTGCAATTCGGCCTGGACGCTTCCGGTCAATATGCCTACCGCCTTGATGGCGGAGGTGGGCGCGGGCCGGACACCGTGCTGCCCTATGACGACAGCAAGGGCAAGCCGGTACGCGATTACGGTCGTGCCGGCGTGACCGCGAAGATCAAGGTTTCGAGCACCGAAATGAAGATAGGCGAACATCGGCCCATGCTGCCGGTCGCTTTCTACGACGACTCCCGCCAGTTGGTCACCACCTTCGAAGGCGCGACGATCGAATCGAAAGAGTGGGCGAAGCTGACGCTCAACGCCGGCCGCTTCTGGAAAATCGCCACTCGCGAATCGTCGGACCGGGAGGATATCTACCTGTTCGGTCATCCACCGAGCCAGACCAGCGACGGGCTCAACTTTGCCGGTGCACGCTACGATTTCACGCCCGCCTTCAACACCACCTACTATTTCGGCCAGCTCGAGGATATCTACCGGCAGCACTATGCGGCGGCGGCCTACACCTGGGATATCGGTGGCGGGTACAGCCTCAAGAGCGATGTGCGCTATTACGACACCCGTAACGAAGGCGCCAGCCGCTCGGGCGATTTCGACAACCGTTCGCTGGGGCTGATGACCGCGCTGCGCAAAGGCGGGCATACCTTCACCCTGGCCTACCAACGGATGAGTGGTGATGACGCCTTCCCGCTGCTCAACGGCTATGCGCCGCAGCCGTTCCTGGTCAACTGGTCGACCATCGCCTTCTACAAGGCCGGCGAACGTTCCTGGCAAGCCCGCTACGACTACGACTTCGCAGCGCTAGGCGTACCCGGCTTCAAGGTCATGACCCGTTATCTGCGGGGCACCGATATCGACCGGGGAGCAGGCCAGCCGGACAACGTGGAAAGCGAGACCAACTTCATCCTGTCGTATGTCGTGCAAAGCGGCCCGCTGCAGGGCCTGGGGTTCGAGGGGCGCAACATCAAGGTGAAGACGCGCTACGGCGCCGATTTCGACGAGAACCGGCTGATCACCAGTTACACCTGGAAGTTCTGGTAAACGGTAGGGAGCGGGTTCGGCCCGCTCCCGTCCGCTGGAGGATCAAACTAGATATTGCTCGATTGCCTTTTCCCTCCAGACAATGCCTGCACCCGGCAGATCCGGGATCACTGCATTGCCCTCCACAAACTGCAACGTCGGCTCGATCACGTTGCCCGCAAGATCCAGTCGCTCAAGCCAATGGGCCACAGGCGTAGCTGCCAACAGGTGGGCGCTGAATTCCTGGAACAGGTGGCTGGACATCGGTACCCCGAACTGCTGCGCCAGGGCGCTTGCCCGCAGCCAGCCCGTCACACCGCCGATCTTCATCACATCCGGCATGGCCAGGCGACTGGCGCCTGCGCTCAAGGCCTTGAACATCTCTTCCGGACCCAGCCAGTTCTCGCCCATCTGCAGCGGAATATCCAGCGCAGCCTGGATACGCTGGTGGCCAGCGTAGTCGTGTTGCAGCGTCGGTTCTTCGATCCAGGCGACACCCAGCTCCTGCAATGCCTGCCCGCGTTTGATTGCGGCGGGCACATCCAGGCTCTGGTTGTAGTCGACCATGATCTGCACGTCATTGCCGACAGCGTTGCGGATGCTGCTTACCACCGCCAGGTCCTGCTCCAGGGTCGGGTAGCCAATCTTGGTTTTCACTCCGCCGAACCCGGCCCGGGCGGCTTCGACAGCCCGTTCGGTCGCCAGCTTTTCACCATCCAGGCTGTGGCTGTCGTAGCTGCGGATCGGGCGCGGACTGGCGCCGAGCAGGCGTACCAGCGGCAGTCCGTGTGCCTTGGCCAGGGCGTCCCAGGCGGCCATGTCGAGGCCGGCTGACGCCATGCGGATCAGTCCCGTGTACCCGGCCAGGCAAAACCGCTTGGCCAGCATGGCCTCCAGGTCCAGCGGTGCCAGCGGCTGCTTGACGATCAGTTGCGCCATATCGTCGAGCAGTTGCTTCAGCGCTTTCAGCGCCACCGGGGTGTAGGCGAACAGATAGGCGTGGCCGGTCACGCCGGCGCTGGTACCCAGGTCGATCAGCACCAGGGGGGCCGTGCCCACCGTGCCTACCGCGGTGTGCACCGGATAGGTCAGCGGGACGTTGACCGCGCGGGTACGCAGGCCGGTAATCAGCAGATCGCTCATGCAGGTGTTCCTTGGGGTCGAAGTGAAGCCGCGGGGAAGGGCAGCGCGCCTCCCGCAGGCTGGAGAAAGGCCGGGGAGAGCGAAGCGACGTTCGGGCAGCCGATCTGTGCCAGGGTGCGATCGATATCGGCCTTGAGCAGTTGCAGTACGTCGTTGACGCCTGTTTCGCCGCGGGCAGCCAGGCCATACAGCGTGGCGCGGCCGAGCAATACCGCCTCTGCCCCCAGGGCCAGCGCCTTGACGATGTCGGAGCCGCGGCGGAAGCCGCTGTCGATCAACACCGGTTTACCCGTCCGGGTCACCGACTCGGCGAGAACTTCCATCGGTGAGATCGCACAGTCGAGCTGGCGGCCACCATGGTTGGACAGGATCACACCGTCAGCGCCTTCGGCGATGCAGCGTTGGGCATCGTCCGCGCTGAGCAGTCCCTTGATCAGCAACTTGTGCGGCCACAGGTCGCGCAGCCAGCGCAGTGCCTGCCAGTCGAAACCCGCGTCCATCTGCCGGCTCATCAGGGCGGCCTGCAGTTCAAGGCTGGAGGTCTGGCTGCTGACGAAGTTGGCCAGTTGCGGCATGCCATGGCGCAGCAGGTCGAGTGACCAGCGCGGATGCAGGCAGCCATCGAGCACGACACCCGGCGTATAGCTCATCGGCATCTTGAAGCGGTTGCGCAGGTCACGCTCGCGGTAGCCGTTGACCGCAACATCGGTGGTCAGTACCAGGCTGGTATAGCCCGCATGCAGCGCCTTGAGGACCATGTCGCGGGCGATTTCACGATGGATCACATAGAGCTGAAACCACAATTCACCGTCGCACTGGCGCGCCAGATCCTCGATCGAAAGGTTCGAGGCGGTCGACAGCACGAAGGGAATGCCGGCGTTGCTTGCTGCCTTCGCCAGGACCAGGTCGCCACTGGGCCAGAGGGCACCGTTGAGGCCGGTTGGCCCGATCACAAGCGGTAGCGCCTGGGTTTTGCCGAGCACCTGCGTGGTGAGTGTGCGCTGGCTGACGTCGACCAGCCGCTGAGGTTTGAAGCGCCACTGCTCGAACACCGAGCGGTTGTGCTTGATGCCGTGTTCGTCCTCGGCGCCACCTTCGAGATAGTCGAACACCATGCGGGGCAGGCGTTTGCGGGCCAGTCGCCGGTAATCCTCGACGCTGAACAGATTCTGTTTGCTCATGACCCGGCCCTCACTGCTCGGGGCCGGTGGTGCTGACTTCGATCAGCACCGGGCTGCTGCAGGCCAGCGCTTCTTCGAGCGCCCCTCGCAGTGCCTCGACACCCTGTGCCCTGATTGCCTTGACACCGTAACCCTGGGCCAGCGCGCAGAAGTCGATCCCGGGAACATCCAGCCCGGGGACGTTCTCGGCCTGGAGCACCCCGGCAAACCAGCGCAGTGCGCCGTAGGTGCCATTGTTCATGATCACGAAGATCGCCGGGATGTTGTACTGCGCGGCCGTCCACAGGGCACTGATGCTGTAGTTGGCGGAGCCGTCGCCAATGACGGCAATGACCTGGCGGCCGGGTTCGGCCAACTGGACTCCGACGGCTGCCGGCATGGCGAAACCAAGGCCGCCGGCGGCGCAGAAGTAGTAGCTGCCAGGATGGCGCATGTTCAGCCGCTGCCACATCAGCGCGGTGGTCGACGTCGACTCATTGAGGAATACGGCATCGTCCGGCGCCATTTCGTTCAGCAGGTCGAACACGCTTTCCGGTCGCAGCGCTCCGCTGGCCTGCTCCACGGTGTCCGGTCGGGGCAGGGCAACGGGTAGTGGTTGTTGCCGTTCGCCGACAGCGCAGGCCAGCGCGGCGGCCATGGCACCGATATCGGCAACGATCGCATCACCCATGGGCGCTCGCGCCGCTTCGAGCGGGTCGCAGGTTACCGAAACCAGGCGCGTGCCAGCCTTCAGGTACTGGCCTGGATCGTACTGGTGGTAGCGGAACACCGGAGCGCCCAGCACCAGGACCAGGTCATGGCCCTCCAGCAACTGGGAGATGGCGGCGATTCCAGCGGGCAGCAGGCCCCTGAAGCAGGCATGTCGAGTGGGGAAGGGGCAGCGTGGCGCCGAGGGCGCTATCCATACCGGTGCTTTCAGGCGTTCGGCCAGGGTCACGCAATCAGCGTTCGCCCGCGCCGCATCGACATCCGGCCCCAGCACGATCACCGGGTTGCTGGCATGGGTGAGGGCATCAGCCAACTCGCGCATTTCTACGTCGTTGACCCGTACCGCCGTGCTCACCTTGCGCTCGAACAGGTGGTGCGACTGCGGGTCCGCGTCCCGGTCCCAATCATCGTAGGGCACGGAAAGGTACACCGGACCTTGCGGCGCCATGCTCGCCATATGAATCGCCCGGCTCACCGCATGGGGCACCTCGGCGGCACTGGCCGGTTCGTAGCTCCACTTCACCAGGGGGCGGGGCAGGTTGGTCGCATCGACATTGGTCAGCAGCGCCTCGACACCGATCATCGCCCTGGTCTGCTGGCCGGCCGTGACGATCAGCGGCGAGTGGGAGTTCCAGGCATTGCTCAGTGCGCCCATCGCGTTGCCCGTACCTGCTGCCGAATGCAGGTTGATGAACGCCGGTTTGCGGCTGGCCTGGGCATAGCCATCGGCGATACCGACGACCACCGCTTCCTGCAGCGCGAGGATGTAGCGGAAGTCGTCCGGGAAGTTCTTCAGGAAAGGCAGTTCATTGGAGCCGGGGTTGCCGAAGACGGTGTCGATACCCTGGTGGCGCAGGAGTTCGTAGGTGGTGCTGTGGACCGAAGCCATGGCGAGTTATCTCTTACCAAATGATGAAACCCACGATAAGATTGGCCAATAAATAGATCAAATAGATATAAGTTAAAACTATTTATAGATAGTGTTTATTTTTGTGCTGTTTTGCCAACCACGAAGAGAGGTTCTTGACCATGAACTACCTGTCCCCGGTACAAATCGACGCACTGTTCGCCGCGCAAAAAGCCTTCTTCGCCAGCCGAGCGACCAGCGATCTCGACTACCGCAAGCGGGCATTGGAAAAGCTGCGTGATGCCGTGCTGGACAATCGCGATCTGCTGTATCCGGCATTGGCGGCGGACCTGGGCAAAGCCCGCGAGACCGTCGACCTTGCGGAAATCGGCGAAGTCCTTCACGAGATCGAGTTCGCCCTGGCGCATTTGGACGAATGGGCGGCTCCGCAGGCGGTTCCCACGCCGGAGCTGATCGCACCGTCCGAGTGCTACATCGTCCAGGAGCCCTATGGCGTCACCTATATCATCGGACCGTTCAATTACCCGGTGAACCTGACCCTGACGCCACTGATCGGTGCCATCGTCGGGGGCAATACCTGCATCATCAAGCCGTCAGAGACCACACCGGAAACCTCGGCCGTCGTCGAGAAAATCATTGCCGAAGCCTTTGCACCCGAATACGTAGCGGTGGTGCAGGGTGGGCGGGAAGAGAACACCCATCTACTCAGACTGCCTTTCGATTTCATTTTCTTCACCGGTAGCCCGAGCGTCGGCAAGGTGGTGATGAGGGCTGCGGCAGAGCACCTGACGCCGGTGGTACTGGAGTTGGGCGGCAAATGCCCGTTGCTGGTACTGCCTGATGCCGACCTGGAGCAGGCGGTGGATCAATTGATGTTCGGCAAGTTCATCAACAGTGGCCAGACCTGCATTGCGCCGGATTATCTCTATGTGCACAGCAGCGTCCGGCAGGCGCTGGTGTCGCGGCTGGTCGAGCGTGTACAGCGTGAGCTGCCGGAGGTGGACGCCACCGGCAAACTGGTGACCGCCCGCCAGGTTTCCCGACTGATCGGCTTGCTGGAGCAAAGTCGCGGCAAGGTTCTGGTCGGTGCCCAGGCGGACATCGAGAAACGCGCGTTCAGCGCGACGGTAGTGGATGGCGTCGACTGGGATGACGCGTTGATGGCGGAAGAACTGTTCGGGCCGATCCTGCCGGTGCTGGAATTCGAGAATGAGGATGTGGCTGTCGACCTGATCAACCGGTACCACCCGAAACCGTTGGCGGTCTATGTCTTCAGCAAGGATGTGCAAAGAGCCAAGGGAATTATCGACAGGATTCAGTCAGGTGATGCACAGGTCAACGGCGTGATGGTGCATGCGTTTTCGCCGTATTTGCCCTTTGGCGGGATTGGTGCTTCAGGGATGGGGGATTACCACGGGCATTTCAGCTACCTGACGTTTACCCATAAGAAGTCGGTCCGGATTGTTCCCTAGCGGCCTCGGACGCCTGGACGCGGTGCGGAATGCAACGGGGGCTGATGGACGCCCCCGACCGATCCAGGCAAGGTCTTCAGTCTTTAAAAATCGAAGGTAAGTCCGGCATAGAGGGCTCGACCGTCGCCCGGTGAATGCAGAGCGGCGTCAGCCCCGTCAGGGTCATACCAGACGTACTCGTAGTAACGGTTGGTCAGGTTTTTCAGTTGCAGATCCACGCTCATGGTTTCGCTGAGCTTGTAGGTTGCGCCCAGGTTAATCAGCACGTAGCCGCCATAGGTGCCCTGGGTGTTCTCGCGTTCAAGGTAGTAGTTGGTCTGGCCGTTCGCCCAGGCTGTGAGTTGCAGCGCCGGAGTGGCCTGGTAGCTGATACCGCTGTTCCACAGGTGGTGCGGTACGTGATCGATTTCCTTGCCCTTGCTGCCCGGTAGTGTGCTGCTGGGCTCGAGGATTTTCGAGTATTGCCAGGAATAGGACATCCACACCTCCGTGCGCTCGTCCGGGTGCAGGTTGAGCTGCAGGTCGTAGCCCCAGCGCCGGGTCTCGCCGACGTTGTCGGATTCTCCGCTCGGATCATTGAGGCGGCGGCTGACCTCACCGCTCGCATCCTGGCGCCAGTAGGCCACGCGGCCATCGATCCAGCTGGCCGGGGTGAACTTGACGCCGGTCTCCCAGCCTTCGTTGATCGAAGGGGCGAGGTCCTCGTTGCGTGGCGGTACTTTGTAGGACGCGGCCCCGGTGCCCACCTGGAAGGTGCGGCCCCAGTTCGCATAGACACTGGCGAACTTCCAGGGCGAATAGACGATGCTGAGC
The DNA here is from genome assembly GCF_057808595.1 of Pseudomonas sp. FG98. Taxonomy (NCBI): domain Bacteria; kingdom Pseudomonadati; phylum Pseudomonadota; class Gammaproteobacteria; order Pseudomonadales; family Pseudomonadaceae; genus Pseudomonas; species Pseudomonas sp. FG98. Next base: position 24,063 of record NZ_JBMDIJ010000037.1, read on the forward strand.
TTGGGCTGCTTGATCAGCCCGTAGTCGTTGATGTCGTAATCCTGCCCGGTCATCCGGTTGGTGAAGTCGCCACTGATCCTGTCGACGCGCCAGGCCGGGACGATCTTCAGCGACTCGACCGGCTCGATTTCGGCCTGCACATAGGCGCCGACCGTGTTGAAGGCGAAGTCCTGGTCGCGGGTCTGCGCCTGGCGTACCCGCTGCAGGGTGCGATAGCGCTCGCTGCGGTTTTCCTGCTTCTGCAGATCGCTGCCGCCTTCCAGGGCGAAGGCATGCAGCCAGTCGACCTGGGGTCGCCAGGTCAGGGAGGTGATGGCGCCGTACTGGTCCTCGTAGGTGTCGCGCTCCTGCTGCGCGCTGGTGCGCCAGTACTGCGTCCAGCGACGATCGTCGAAGGTGTTGAGGTAGGTCTTGGCCGACCACGACAAGGTGTCGGCAAGATCGGTATCGAAATGCAGGCTGACCTGGTTCATCCGCCGGGTGCCCTTGTCCGTGGCGTTGTAGTCATTGGTCATGCGCGGGTGGTGGCGGGCGTCGTCCTCGGTGAGATAGCCGGCCTCCTGGGCTTCGGACTCGTAGTGGCGGGCGATCAGGCCCAGGCGGAAGCTGCCATCGTCGGGTGTGTAGAACCACTTGCCGCCGAAGCTGTAGCGTTCGGTGTCGGCATGGTCGCGGTAACCATCGATCTGCTGGCGGGCGAGGAAGTAGTTCTGCGTCCAGTTGCTGGTCTCGATGCCTTTGGCCAACTGCACTTCGCGGGCGTTGAAGCTGCCGTAGCGCAGGCGGACCTTGTTGTAGTCGCCGCCGGTGCGGGTGTTGATGTTGACGTTGCCGGCGATGTTGTTCAGGCCGTAGCGCGGGTCGCTGGTGCCGCGTACTACCTCGATGCTGTCGATGTCCATGGGGAACACCGAGTCGATGAAGGGCATGTTGCCGTCGTTGGTGTTGCTGGGGATGCCGTCGATCAGCAGTTTCACGGCATTGACTTCACCTTCGCCGTTGAAGCCGCGAAACGACAGCTTGCCGGAGGTGGTGCCCTGGTTGAACTCGGTGAGCATGACGCCCGGCGCACGGCGGAACAGCTCCCAGCTGTAGGCCACGGGCATCTTTTCGACGATGTCGCCGCCGAGGATGTCCACCGAGCTCAGGACACTGCTGGTGGCCAACGGGCCGGTGCTGCTACCACTGACGGTGACGGCGCCAAGCGTCAGGGTGGAGTTATCGCTGGACAGTGTTTCGGCTACGGCCTGGGACAACGGGCTCAGGCTGGAAACACAGGCAAGGGCAAACGCGGGCAATACAGCGCGTGCGGTACTACGGAACGCAGGCATGGACAAAGCTTCCTGGCAGAAAAGTCGGGCACGGTCATCACGCGCGTTGTGCACGGGACCGCCGGCGAACATCAGTGATTGCCGTGTCCGGCATCCTTGTCGACCTTGACCGTGCCCTGGAACAGCGCGAACTGCTTGACCCGTTCTGCTGGCTGGCTCGCTTCGGCGTTGCGCACGGCCTGGCTCAGTCAAGTGGCGTCGGCTTCGCCCAGTCCTGCGCTCCGCAGGGTGGCCGGGTTGAGCAAGGAGTCGCCAGTGCACAGCACCACGCGCCAGCCGTTTGGCCCCTTGCGCAAAAGGGCACGGCCACCGCGCTTGTCCTGCAACCAGCCGGCAACGGCGTGGTCACCTTCGACAGTAATCGGGCCGACATCCAGCGGGGCGTCGGGGCGCTCGAAACTGTGCTGCAGCAGTTGCTGGATGTTCTGTTGCTCGGTGGACGTGTCAGCGACAGCCAACAGCGGGCTGCATGCCAGTAGCAGAGCAAAAATCGGTGCTTTCATCAGTCTGTTCCTTTGCAAGGCTGCCGGCGGGAAGCCGGCAGCGTCCGGTTTCGGGCTCAGAAGCCCATCTTCACACCCAGTTGCGCCGAGGTACCGGGCATCGGGTAGTTGGTACGGTAGGCATAGTCACGGTCGAACAGGTTCTCGACGGCCACGAACACCTCACCGACCTTGCCTAGCGCTGGCACGGCGTAGCCGACCCGCATGTTGACCACGGTGAAGCTATCGACCCTGGAGAAATTGCTGGTACCGGCGTTGCGTTCTTCAGCCAGTACGTACATGTCCTTCTGGTACTGCGCATCGGCGGAGAGGCGCCATTGGCCGATCTCGTAGGTGGTGCCCAGTGACAGTGCCTTCTGGGGCGCGTAGGGCAGGGTCTTCAGAGACGGATCAAGCCAGGTGAAGCCGACGAAGCTGCTCCAGTTGCTGGTCCAGCGCTGCTGCCAGGTGGCTTCGGCGCCCTTTACGCTGTAGTCGCCCAGGTTGATGTACGACGGTCGCGACACTGCCGGAGGGAAGGCGAACAGGTAGCGGTCCTGCAGCTTGTCCTTGAACACCGCCAGGTCCAGGGTGGTGTTGTCGATCGGGTTGAAGCGCACACCCAGTTCCTGATGGTCGACCTTCTCCGGTTTCAGGTCTTTCCAGGTGTCGCCCAAGGCCGGTATGAGAGTCGACATCACTGCGGCTTCGAGGCCCGGATAGTTGATGCCGCGCGAGGCGTTGGCGCGGAACTCGACATTCTCCGATGACAGCAGCAGCCCGGCGTGAGGCGCGGCCGCGCTTTCGAAGACATTGTGAGCGTAGGTGCGCACGCCGGCCGAGGGCGTCAGTGTCCAGCGGTCATCGATGACAAAGGCATGGCTGAGGGCTACATGCGGCGAGGTCACGCGCAGGGTCGGTGCAGCGAACTTCGCCGGCACTGCCGGCGCGACGCGCTTGAAGTGCACCTCGCCCTTGCTCTCGTCGATGTCCAGGCCCAGGGCGACCTCACCGCCTTGCCAGGGGTGCAGTCGTTCTTCCCAGCGCAGGCCTTGCAGGGTGAAGTCGCTGATGGTGTCGCCGTCCAGCCCGGCCTGGTCAAGTGCCGCGCCCCGGCCTTCATTGTGGTAGACCTTGAGGCTGCCAGTGCCCCAGTCGTGGTCGTGGTTCAAGGACAACGAAGCCAAGGTTCCCCGCGTGTTGAACTCACCGTTCTTTGTGTCCGGCAGACCTTTCTGCCCGGGGTCTGACACCTGGTTGTTGGCGTGCAGCACCAGTAATCCCGTGCTCCAGTTGTCGCTCAGGCGATAGCCAAGTCGCGCCATGCCATTGTTCAGGCGACCGTCGCCATCGCTACGGTCACCCTCGGAGCGAGCTGCGCCCTGGGCCAGCAGGTAGTCGAAGTTGCCTTCTCGGCCGATGAGACTGGCTTGCTCGGTGGCGGTACGGAAACTGCCGCCAGTCAGTTGCAGCTCGCCCTGCTGGTTATCGCCCTGTTCGGCCACCTTGGGCGTCAGGTCGATGGCGGCAAAGGTGTTGCCGAATTTCTGCGGTTGCGGTCCCTTGTAGACACTGATGCTCTGCATCCCATTGATCGGCAGCAGGTCCAGCAGGGGATGGCCCCATACCCCCATGTAGAAGGGTACGCCGTCGATGTAGGTCTTGATCTCGCTGCCCGGACGGCTGGCCCCCATGCCTCGGATGTAGACCGCGCCACCCTCGGCACCGCCGAACGAACCCACCGGGTTGAAGCGTGAAACAACCACTCCTGGGGTTCTGCGCAACGCGGAAGACAGATCGAGGGCATTGAGGTCGCGGATCTGCTCCTGGCCCACCACGGTGGTCAGGCTGGCGAAGCTGTCGACGCTGTTCTGGTCGATGACCGAGGTTCCCACCACAGGTGTTGCGGCAAGCTCAAGGGTGCTGGTCTCGGCCAGCGTGACGCTACTGGACAGGGCAAGGACTGCAGCGCAGCCGATGGTTCTGTTGTTCATTCTCTGGGTATTTCCTGATGCGTTAAGTCAAGGCAAGCCAGCCTCGCGCACAGGCCGGCATCTCCATGTGCATGGAGCCGGTGCGCGGGATGGCGATGGGACTGAATCAGGTCAGGGCAGGGGAGGCACGGGGGTTGGCCTGCGGCCAGAAGCGACGGGGCCAGTTGTCGGGTGCGTCAGGCAGGAGTGTGTGAACGACGTGGCAGGCAATCGGCAGGTCGGGCAGCAGAGGCGTGAAGGCAAGGCCTGTATGACTGCACAACGGGCAATCCAGCGTGGTGCCAGTCGCCAGGCTGTCGCCAGACCACTGCTCGAAGCTGATGGGGCCGGCAGTTGCTCCGGAATGGCTGCAGAAGGCGCCACCCAGGCCATTGAGGGTCAGGCCGATCGCCTGGCCGTGCCCGAGGCCACAGTGCAGCACGGTGAACAGCAGACTGGCGTAGAGAATCCAGGCGAATGAGCGGCGATGTCCTGCGCTTTGATGCATATCCTTTGCTCGATGACCGCCTCGATGTGGGGCGAAGGCCGATTCTAGCAATGCTTATCGTTTGTGTCTGGTGCGCCATGCCGAGCTCGCACGGATGAGCTGCTTTGGCAGGCAGCGGGTCAGGGCGGCCGTTTTGCTGTCTGGCCGATGAGTGGGCAACCCGTGCTTTTTTACGCTTTCTTTATGCCCGGAACAAAAAGATGGGCCGATACTGGCGCAGCTTTTCCAAGCCCTCCGAATTCCTGCCTGCACTCAGCATTTACGCAATGCTGACGAGACGTTATCTGTGAGCCAGACCGCAACTGCTGAAAATCAATCCCACGCCGGCAAGAGTTCCGGCATCGGCCTGCTGGTCGCTGCTGTTGGCGTGGTCTACGGCGACATCGGCACCAGTCCGCTGTACACCCTCAAGGAAGTGTTCAACGGCCATTTTGGCGTGCAAGCCAACATAGAAGGGGTGCTGGGCATCCTTTCGCTGGTGTTCTGGTCTTTGATCTGGGTGGTGTCGGTCAAGTACGTGCTGTTCATCCTGCGCGCCAGCAACCAGGGCGAGGGCGGCATCATGGCCCTGACCGCGCTGGCCAGGCGAGCGGCGCGGCCATATCCGCTGCTGGGCAGGGTGCTGGTGCTGCTGGGGCTGTTCGGTGCTGCGCTGTTCTACGGCGATAGCATGATCACCCCGGCGATTTCCGTGCTGTCGGCGGTCGAAGGCCTGCAACTGGGTATCGATGGCATCGATCACTGGGTGGTGCCGATCTCGGTGGTGGTCCTGGTGGGGTTGTTCGTGATCCAGAAACACGGCACGGCGCGCATCGGCATCCTGTTCGGGCCGGTGATGGTGGTGTGGTTCGTGGTGCTGGGCGCGCTGGGCATCCATGGCATCGCCCAGCGGCCCGAAGTGCTGCAGGCGCTGAGTCCGGCCTGGGCCGTGCACTTCTTCGTCGCTCATCCCGGCGTGGGCGTCGCCATCCTGGGCGCGGTGGTGCTGGCATTGACCGGTGCCGAAGCGCTGTACGCCGATATGGGCCATTTCGGCCGCAAGCCGATTTCCCGTGCCTGGTTCATGCTGGTACTGCCGGGCCTGGTGCTCAATTACTTCGGCCAGGGCGCATTGATCCTCAACGACCCGACGGCGGTGCGCAGTCCGTTCTACCTGCTGGCTCCCGGCTGGGCGTTGCTGCCGATGGTCGCGCTGGCCACCCTTGCGACCATCATTGCCTCGCAGGCGGTGATTTCCGGTGCGTTCTCGCTGACCCGCCAGGCCATCCAGCTCGGCTATGTACCGCGCATGTTCATCCAGCACACGTCCAGCGAAGAGCAGGGACAGATCTATATCGGCACGGTCAACTGGGCGTTGATGGTGGGGGTGGTGCTGCTGGTGATCGGTTTCGAGTCGTCCAGTGCGCTGGCCGCCGCGTACGGTGTGGCGGTGACCGGGACCATGCTGATCACCACGCTGCTGGCCTCGGCGGTGGTGTTGCTGTTGTGGAAGGCGCCGCGCTGGTGGGCGATTCCACTGTTGTTGGGCTTCCTGCTCGTGGATAGCCTGTACTTTGCTGCCAATGCACCGAAGATCCTGCAGGGCGGGGCCTTCCCGGTGATCGCCGGCCTGGCGCTGTTCGTGCTGATGACCACCTGGAAGCGCGGGCGCAGCATTGTCGTCGAGCGGCTGGATGAGTCGGCACTGCCGCTGCCGTTGTTCATCAGCAGCGTCCAGTCACAGCCTCCGCATCGGGTGCAAGGCACGGCGGTGTTTCTTACCGCCCGTACCGATGCAGTACCCCATGCCTTGCTGCACAACCTGCTGCACAACCAGGTTTTGCATGAGCAGGTAGTGTTGTTGACGGTGGTGTCGGAGGATTCGCCGCGGGTCAGTGCAGGCAAGCGCTTCGAAGTCGAAGCATTCGGCGGCGGGTTCTTCAGGGTCAGCCTGCACTTCGGTTTCATGGAGGAGCCAGACGTACCGCTTGCCCTCAGCCAGAGCAGCACTGCGGAACTGGACTTCAGCCCCATGCGCACCACCTACTTCCTCAGCCGGGAAACCGTGGTGCCGACCAAGCGGATCGGTATGGCCAAATGGCGCGAGCACCTGTTCGCCTTCCTGCTGAAGAACGCCAACAGCAACCTCAAGTACTTCAAGCTGCCGCTCAATCGGGTGATCGAACTGGGGACCCAGGTCGAGATGTGACGCTGGCCTGCGGTGCGCACCACCCATGAAAACCTGCAACCAGGACATAGCTTCAGGGCGGTGCGGCATGAGCTGGTCAGTCAGCTTTCAGTTGGCGGATATTGGCAGCTTTTCTGATATTTATTGCGCCCCAGGACAGCCCGATGGTTGCTGCAATGACCGAGCCGGTGAGCACACCGAGCTTGGCGGCCCCCAGTGAGCCCGGGTCGACGAAGGCGAGATTGGCGATAAAGATCGACATGGTGAAACCGATACCCGCCAGCAGGCCGATCAATGTGATGCCGCCCCAGGTGACACCCTTCGGCAACGCACACCAGCCCAGGCGCACCACTAGCCAGCTGATACCGACAACACCCAGGGGCTTGCCCAGAACGAGTGCCAGGGTGACAGCGACCATCACCTGGTATGGCCCCTCGGACGACAGGTCCACCCCGGATAATCCGACCCCGGCATTGGCCAGGGCGAACACCGGCATGATCACGAAGGCTACCCAGGGATGCAGTGCACTTTGCACGCGCACTACCGGCGGTACCAGTTCCCGCTGGGCAAGCCGCAGGCGTTTGAGCGGGTCGATCAGGTCGCTGCTGTTTTGCTCTGGCGCTTTTACGCTGCCGAGCAGGTCGTTGGTGAAGCGTTTGATGGCTTCTATCGGGCGCTCGCCCATGGGCGTCGAGTGAACGGGGGTCATGAGTCCGAGCAGGACACCGGCCAGTGTCGGGTGGGCGCCGGTCATCAGCACACCGAGCCAGGTGATGGCTCCTGGAATCACGTACGCGTAGGCCGAGCCGATGCCGATCTTCTGCAATCCGACAACCAGCAGGATGCCGATGGCTGCCACAGCAAAGCCTGTGTAATCGAGGCCGCCGGAATAGAAGAGGGCGATGATCAGCACCGCGATGATGTCGTCGATGATCGCCAGCGCCAGCAAGAAAATACGCACGTTGGATGGAATCGATTTGCCAAGCAAGGCAAGCACGCCAACGGCGAAGGCGATGTCAGTGGCAGTGGGGACCGCCCAGCCGTTCTGATCTTGCGGTGCATTAACGAACGCGAGGTAGATCAGGGCGGGTACAGCCACACCTCCAACGGCCGCTGCCAGGGGCAGGGTGGCCTGGCGAAGACTGGCCAGCGCGCCTTCGTGGATTTCTCGACGAATCTCCATGCCAACCACCAGGAAGAAGATGGTCATCAGGCCGTCGTTGATCCAGAAATGCAGGGATTGGGAGAAGACCATCGACCCCAGGCCGAAGGTCAATGGGGTGTGCCAGAGCGCATCGTAGCTTTCGGCTATTGAAGAGTTTGCCCATGCGAGCGCAGCCAGGGCGGCGATCAACAGCACGACACCACTGACGGCTTCGATATGCAGGAAGCGCTCGAACGTGGCGAATGCACGTTGGGCGAGTTGCTGGGGACGGGGCAGTTCTACTTTTTGCATAGGCGCAAGTACTCCCGCAAGGCGGCCCGACCTGCGCTGTTCTTTAACCTGCGTTACTGCGTTTTGCAGCTAGCACCCGGGGGGAAGTCTATCACCCATGCCTGATCTTGAGGCGCTTGCTGTGTAGCTCGATTTCAACCTCGGTTTCAAGGCGCGTCACGGCACCGTGAAGAAGAAACGCGGTTGATCTCTAGGGAGAGTACAAATGTATCCCTTCAGGTTGGAGGCATGTTGGCTGCATCAGCCTGCGCGGCGAATAAGGCTGATGGCTAATGGCTGCTACGTCGATTAGGATTCTGCTTTCGTTTCAGACAGGGAGTCACTGCACATGGAGCTTTTAGCAATAGTCGCCGGCATCACAGCTTGTGTGTTTCTCGTACAGAGCATCAGGGCGAGGCGGGTGGTTGGCCAACTGAGGAGGGAGCTCGAGGCTAGGCAAAACGATCTCAGGTCCACCGAGGAGAAATCTGCGGCGCTGAACGCCAAACTGCTGCAAACCTTGAGTGAATTGGAGCGATTTAGAGAAGTGCTCGACGCCGAAGCAGAAGCCGCGAGAATCCTTGGCGAGACCCGAGCAGAGCGGAACCAGCTTCTCCAGCAGGCGCAGGCCAAATTAACTGAGGCCGAGAGTTGCTTAAAGCAAGCCATTGCAGCCGCAGAAGCCGAAAAAATCCAAATACTCAGTAAGGGCAGAGCAGAGCGCGATCAGCTACTGCAGCAGGCTCAGTCGAAAGTCAGCCAGGCCGAGAGCCGCTTGCAGCAGGCTGTGGCAGATGCAGACAAGATCATTGCCGATGCACAGACGCGGGCTCAGCAGGTCGCTGGCGATGCTTTGGCCGCTATGGGTAAGGCCAGACACTACGCCGATGCTGCACAAGCCATGAAGAACGTTGTTGAAGGTTATGGCGATGCTTACATCGTGCCGACCTACAACCTTCTGGATGACCTCGCCGAGGAGTTCGGTTTCACCGAAGCTGGCCAGAAGCTCAAGGCAGCCCGTGATCACATATGGTTAAAGCGGGAAGGGCTGCAGCTTGCGACTATGTCGAGGCTAATCGTCGCGATACGGCTGTACGCTTTATCGTAGATGCCTTTAACGGCAAGGTGGACTCCATCCTCACCCGTTCCAAAGCCGACAATCACGGGAAGCTGGAGCAGGAGATCCGCGATGCTGCCGCACTGGTTAATCTCAACGGTGCGTCATTCCGGAATGCGCGAATCACTGAAGAGTACGTGAACGCTCGTCTGGAGGAGCTGCGATGGGCAGTGACTGCAAAACTCCTCAAAGACCAAGAACGTGAAGAGCAACGCCAACTGCGTGAGCAAATCCGAGAGGAAGAGAAGGCTCGACGCGAGTTCGAGCGCGCGATCAAGGACGCTGCAAAGGAAGAGGCCGCCTTGCGCAAAGCGCTGGAGAAAGCCCAGGAACAGGTGGCCGCGGCCAGCGCCGCTGAGCGTGCAGACTTCGAGGCTCGACTGGCGCTGCTGCAGGAGCAACTCCAGGCGGCTGAGGACAAGAACCAGCGAGCGCTCTCTATGGCCCAGCAGACGCGTGCGGGCCATGTCTACATCATCTCCAACATCGGCTCGTTCGGTGAGCAGGTCTTTAAAATAGGCATGACTCGTCGCCTTGAGCCCCTGGATCGGGTTCGGGAACTCGGTGACGCAAGCGTTCCGTTCGAGTTCGATGTCCATGCCATGATCTTCAGCGACGACGCACCTGGGCTTGAGAAGCAGCTACATCGCCACTTTTTGCGGGAGCAGGTGAACAAGGTCAACCCGCGCAAGGAATTCTTCCGTATCGGTTTGCCTGCTATCCGAGCTGAGCTTGAGCAGCTCGGTGTTGAGACGCAGTGGACGATGAGCGCTAAGGCGATCGAATACAGAGAGACCCAACGCATCGAGCAACAGATCATCGAGAGCCCCGCGATTGCTGCGGAGTGGACGCGCCATCAGATAGAAGCTGAGGAAGCCATCGAGCACGCGGAGGAAGAGGCTTTGGCTTCGGCCTAAGCTACACCGAGCCGCAGGTATGCTTCGTCGAGATTGGCGCACTGGCCGGGGCGATGTTGGAGAGCGGATTGTGTTTGTCTTGTGACGCTGGAAGCTGGTGTGCTGACTGCAGGGCGGGCAGCGCATCAGCGTTATGTGAACGATCTGTGGTCTGGATGATTCATGATGTCAGCGTTTCCAAATTAACGGACACCACCTCGACCGCTGATGCACATAGACTTTTGTACGAAAAGATTTTCTTATGCTGGAAAATCAACTCGATTTTCCAGCATAAGAAAATTTCCAGCACATAAAAATTACACATCAAAAACAATAGCTTATCATGGATTTATTTTCAAAAATTTGATTTTTGTCCGGGGCGAGCTATACCTTCGATTTTCAGCTGTCATTGGGGACGATCATGAACCCAGACCCACGCCTACCCCCTGAGTCTTTGGCTGAACCGAGACAGCCCACCCCGACGAACAAAGGCTTTCGTATAAGCGGTCGCCCTTCAGGCTGTTCTCAGGACAGACACTGGAAAACTTACATGCAACAAGGCAGTACTTTCAAATGATCAAGGTAGGCAGCCTGGTTGTCCTGAAAGGCCAGGATTCAGGCGTTTATATAGTCGAGGGGGTTGTTGATCGAAGCGATCGAGTGGAGATTCGTTCATTTGAATCAAATGCAACGGTGTATGCTGACATCAATAACCTAATCGAGATCAGTCGCAGTGACCTGCTTAAATTGCAAGAGCTGGTGAACGAGCGAGCTATAGAGGCCGATGACGACCGCTCGGATGACCCCATTACTGCGGCGCAGTGGGCTCTCGCGCAAGTCCGATTCAATGCATACAAAAAATTTGCTACTGGAGAACTTAAGACGAAGGAAGATGTATGCGCCGAACTGAAAATTGGACGAAGCTCTTTCTATACATTTCTTGAACAGTATGATGAAGATCTCGGCGTCGAATGCATGCTTGTTAATCCCAAAGGTCGAAAAAAAGGCAGCACTCTTCTGTCTGAAGAGCAGGAAGATGCGATTCTGTTTTGCTACAACAAGTATGCGTTAGAAGGATGGACTTTGAGCTACCTGTACACCAAGTTACAGGCAGAGTCCCACAGCCGCAAGATCACCTGCCCCTCGATGTCGGCCATGCGCAAACGGATAATGCGCATAGATCCAAAGGACAGGACTGCCCGTCGCGAAGGAAAATACACCGCTGATGACATGTTTGTTCGGCGTAAGAATCGCCGAATAACGCGCGCCCTCCAGGAGGTGCAACTTGATCACACCTTGGCGGATATCTTCTTACGCTCGGAAAAAGATGGGAAGCCTATTGGGCGTCCATACTTTTCACTTGCTGTCTGTACCTGCACTGGGGTAGTCCTAGGTTTTCATCTCTCATTCGACCCCCCAAGCTCTAGGACGGTTTCGAATCTCTTGCTGCATGCATTAATGCCAAAAACCGAATTTATGCAAGAGCTTGGGCTTGGAGGACTGGTGTATCCGTATTATGGAAAGCCAGAAGTGATTTTTACCGACAACGCTAAGGAGTTCCGCGCCAAATCATTTCGTCGCGCATGCGCCAAATGGGATATCGATGTAAAGTACCGCACTTCCAAGCAGGCGGGCGGTAAAGTCGAGCGGACATTCGGGACTCTTAACACTAAGTTCATCCACCTGCAACGCGGGACGACTTGCTCGCATCCTAAACGCACACGTGACTTCGACCCAGCTAAAGATTCGGTAATGACATATAGAGAATTTCTTATCGAATTGACCAAAGCTATCTGTCAGCACAACGAAACGACAAACTACAAAGGTAAGTCACCGGCGCGGAATTGGAACGAATACTACACCGATGAGAACGGGCGGCCTCTGTTGCCAGAAATGATCATGAATGCGAAGCGTTTTGCACTTGAAATTCTACCTGAGCGTACGGTCACTTGCACTAATTGCTACGCAGAGTATCGGGGCATTCAGTACGATATTGGCGAAGCCCAAGATCACACTCGCCGTAAACTTCTTGTTAAACCGGATGCACTGAATATCCGCACGCTCAACGCCTATTTGTCTGCCAAAGACGAATGGATAGAACTGGTAGCCATTGATGAAGACATACTGCCACGCACCATGACGGAATACTTGCTTCAGCAGAAGCTTCTTGAGCAACCTGGCCATCTCAGTCCGGAAGGCATCAAGGCCACGCAATTGCTCAACGAAGGTCATGGGGTCAACGAAACGAAGTACCGGCGCGCTCAAGAAGCGGGGTGCATCGACACGCAGTACCACTCCCGTAGTGAGCGCCCTCCGAGGGCCCAGAAGACTTATCAAAGACGCGATTTCACCAAGCGTGCACCGGCGATGCAAGGGGAGAGCTAGATGAATCATCTGAGCGACGCTGCTCGTAAGTTCATGGATAAATCTGACGAGGAACGTGTCCAGGCATGCCATAGAAAAATTTTCATGAACAGACCTGAAATAATCAAGACCTATGGCATGGTCTCAGATTTGATTGCGGCTGAGCGCTCAGACAGTAACATTGGACTCGCCATCGTGGGCCCGCCAGGTGCTGGTAAGACGACGATTGGTAAGAGGATCCGAGATGTTTTTGTGGATTCTCCTTATGGCAAAATTTTGTATATAGACCTATCAAAATATGCAGAAGATATGGATCTACGTGCCATTCTGCATCGTGAGTTAGGTGTGGTCAAAACGCCGCGTAACCCCTACGCCACCTACGATAATGTCAAAGAAGCGTGTCGCTTGATCCGTGAGAAAGGAATCGTAGCGGTGATCTTCGATGAGTCGCACGACATTGGGCGTGCTGTAAGCGCCAGGCGAGCTGAAGCCAATCTAACGGCGCTCAGGTCATTCTCCAATGGTGACTATGGACTTACCGTGATTTTAATTGGCATCCAAAAGTTATTCAAGGTGCTGGGCCCGGATCCACAGCTGTCTAGTCGGTTCGCGATCCGAAGAGTCACTATTGAGGATTGGATTCCAGACAGTGAAGTATTGGGAACTTTTCTTACGGGATTCGTGAGCCATTTGCCCTTAAAGAAAGAGTCTATCGTAGACAGCGTGCATTTCATGGCTGCAGTAGTCAGATTGCGGAAAAACACCCGGGCAATTACTGATTTGCTACGAGCATGTGCCATCGAGGCCATACGCAACGGACAAGAGTGCATCACGCTAGAGCTTTTCGAGTCATTGCATTACGACTTCCTCGGCCGATTAACCGAGGAAGATACCGTCCTAGAGCCTGAGACCGGGGGTGGGCCTGCCGAAAGCACCCAGATCGCCCTTAAGTCACGCCGGCGTAAACCAGCGAAGCCCAAGCGCACATCGGCATCCAAGTCATCGAAAAGCAATGAGCGCGTTCCGGCAAACACTGTAGGCTCTGCTGAGACCGACCGGCCGAAACTCAGTGACCAAGAGGAGTCTCTCTAAGATGCTTTTGGAACGTTTTCCGCCAAACCTGCGGGTAGGACTATGCTCGCCATCGTTTTGTGCCACAAAGGGCCTTGGAGGTAGCGTTGGGGCGATTTCCGAAGTGGATCTCTTCGTCCAGCAATGAATCAGTGCTTCTTCGCTGCCTCAATATCGTCCAGGGCTCGCTTGCTCAATCGGTAGCAAGGTGTCCCGCAGCCACCCTTGGCCGGGAGCAGCATTGGTCACCAGCGCGTTCAGTCGATCCTGACTCAAGTCAGGTGGCCGATGAAGCGTCACTGATTCAAGCTACTACTCAAGTGATCCTGCTTTCTGGCGACGCAGGTTGCGGTATGAGCGCGCTCAGTCATCAACTGGCTCGAAGACTTTGCAGACAAAGCGTCAAAACCCTGGAGCTGCCCGATGTGCTTGCGCAGCCATCGCCTACGCTGACAGATGGAATAGTTGAAGCTTTGGGTCTCCCACCCCAGACATTGGCACGCCAGAAATATGAAATCGAAAATATCTGCAGAGCTACGTTCAAGCTACGGCAGATCCAAGTGACCATAGTAAATGACGTGCAGTCGTACATGAGGCGCCCGTACAGTAATGCGTCACCTCCTGTGACCCAAATTGCTCACTTCATTTCTTCAGGCATATCAGAGTTCGTTTACTTGTGCGCAACGACCAAATGCGGGAAAGTTTTAGCTGAAGGCTTGCAGCGTGAAGGTGTCTCGTACGTCAGAATTCAGGTTGAGAGGATGCCCTTTGGGTCGCCTTACATTGAGTTCGTCCGTGATATTCTAAAACGTCTCACTGGACTTGATGAGATGCCAGAATCACTACCGTCGGAGGTGCATGAGCTGGCTGATGGACTAGTCGGCGTCACCATGCAGCACATGCTGTGTTTGGTAGGCCCGAGTAGGGCTTTGATGGGCCGTTCTGTAGCTCTGAAGCAAGCCTGGTTTGAAAAATTTAGCAGCCCAGTCTGTGATGAAACATTCTCCTCGTGGCTTATGCGAAATAGTTTCAACAGGAACGTATGGTCGGTCACTGGTAGAGAGTTGGACGCCTGCCGGCAAGCGGCCAGAATGATAGGCGGCGGTGACGTAGATCGGGCCTCGGAATTAGTCGCAGCAGGCAAGGTGTTGCCACAACTGCTTACTATCCGGAAGCTTGCAACCACATTCCGACTTAGCGATACAAGGGTTTTGTCGAGTCACTATTTGTTAACATACTGCCCTCAGTGCCTGGCTGATGATGTGGCGTGCGGTCGCCTACCTTCGTGGCGTAAGCAATGGCGGCAGTACGGGTACTGCATATGTGATAAACATGAAACGCCAGTGATCCTCTCCGTGCTGCAGCATCCTAAACCAGATCCATTTTTTAGGGCCTGGGAAGCTTATTGTGAATACGTTCAGTCGCCATTTTTTAGGTTGAAGCGTCGACTGGTGAGTGGCACGCTTTCTGCTGAGCAGCTGATGATAAGAGAGAAAAAATTAGCGTTGTTAATTCTGCGTGTACAACGCTGGATCGCAAACCAGGTGCTCTCAGGAAAATTTTCTCGGCTGACGCAATCAGGGGCACGTTTTTTACTAAACGTTCTGTTGCATGAGCCGATTCCGAAACGATCGCAGGGCGGGTTCGCTAGGGCCTATTTTGACTCACGCGATTTGGCTCACGTGTTCTACACGTCGAATCGAAGCTTAGGTGACCTCCATGGTTTCTATTTGAGTGCCAGCCCTCGGCAGACCTTGCTAGCCTACCTGCTGATTGGAATAGCCTATGATGTGGTTAGTCACTCCGAAGCTATCTTCATCAAAGGTGTCATGGAAATCTCAAAGGCTGACTTTCCCACTTGCCGCTCCGAGATTTCATTCGCTGCGAGCACAATGTTTCTGCCTGAGCACTGGGCTGGGATAAAGCATGCGGCGCGGCGAGACCTATCTTTCGATGATCTGTCGCAGATAGATTGGATTTTTAGTTACAAGCCAAATCTCAAATAATCGGCACGCAGCTGAGATACCGTGTCGCATGGGTGCTGTCCTGTGCCCATTAGGCTTATTGGAATAAGGGATTTAAGAAGCTGAGTACCTAGACTGATTTAAGGGGGCGTTTTGATAGATTTATCGCCATCCGTACATCGATTTTTGCCGTATGTTTAGGCCTTTATTGAGAAAAAAAGGTCAGCTATACTGAGCTCGTAGTGATAGGTAATGAGGTTAGGCAGCCATGACTAAGCTATTGAATCGCAAGGATTTAGAGCGAGAGTTGGCCGAGGCGAAGCTTAAGCTTGCGCAGCAGAGCGAGGAGCTGGACTCCCTCCGGGGGCGTATTGAGTCGGCAAGGGCTAGAGACTTCTTTGAAAAGTTCTATGCGATTGCTGACCGATATGGATTCAGCGCTGTAGAAGCACGCGGAATCTTATTGAGTGATAGCGCTCAAATTTCGGATGAGCAATGGGGTGTTCGACAAAAGCAAGTTTCTGAGTCATTATCTAACTCGCTTGAGGACTTGTTTAAATTTGCCTTTACTGGAGAAATAGGGCAAGTCGCACTGCGTAAAGCACTGGACTCTGGATTGGCCAAGCACAGTCAACAAGGTGTGGAAGAGAGTGCCTAATGTTTTCGCCACCTGATGCCAAGGATTCGCTGATGCTCGTGGCTTTGGTTGGGTGATGGATAGTTTGGTGTTGGGTGGTTAAGGAGAGATAAGTGACATCTGTGATTTTACGGCCCAAAACTAAAGAATACCTTGAAGGGCTTAAGGAGGTCATGGACGGATCTGCGCTTGCTCTTAGGGATGGGTATAAATATCTATTCCTTAGTGAAGTTATCCATTTGCTCACGGCATATGATTATTCGCTTGAAGATGTCCGTAATATCTTGAGTGGGCAGTCACCATCCTATCAGTACCGCCCTTTCAAAAAGAAAGGTATGAATGGCGATTCGGCTCGCTTGGATTCTGGAGGCAACAACGCTGTGAAGACGGCAACACGCAGAGAAAAGAAGTACCGGAACCCTCACACCGGAGAAACTATCTCCCTACGAAGCGCCAAGAATAAAGTCCTAAAGCTTTGGCAGGAGGAGTACGGAGCGGAAGCCGTTGAGCAGTGGAGGGTGGGCTAAATCATGCTTTCCTGCAGCAGGGCGTCAATTGGGATTTATGTCGATGGTCTCAAAATCTTTTGAAGTGTCCAGACTACCATAAATGGTTACTTCAAAAGGTTACTACAGCGAAGATTAGGCCTTCTACTCCCTCCACATCGTGTACACCGTCGATTTTGCAAGACCCAGCAACACCGCGGTCTCATCCTGCTTCTGCGTTTTTTCCTCAGCTTTGCACTGAGACATGCCGGTCGATTGGCTGCGCCTGACCGAAGCCCGACTTTCTGGATCAAGTCATACCATCTTTTTCACATGCTTGCTAATGGCCTGCCTGCTCACACCGAGCCGTCGAGCAATCTCAGCCTGGCTCAGCCCCTGATCGATGAGCTCCTTGATCTCTACATTTAGCTCTCTAGCCGCAGCAGCCACCGGGTGGGGAGCGTCGGCCGGTTGCGAGGGAATTTCACTGGTCAGCAGCCCATTCGCGCTGAGGTCACTCGCCAAGTGTTCAAGCACCTGCTGGGGCGTTTGACCTCTGTCGGCAGCGTAAGCCAGCAGCAAGAGAGTTAGAGGATCGACCTCCAGCGCTTCGGCAAGGGAATGACTAACGTCGAGCGTTACCGAGCGTGAACCTGCCTCCAGCCGGCTGATGTACGAGCGATCGGTAGCGTGGCCCAACGCCTGCTGAGAGGCCTCTCGTCGGGTGCGCAAGAATTTTAGAGCAGAGGCGTAAGCGGTTCGGAGCGACATAAGCGTTTCCGTGGAAACGGAACGATATGCGGAATTTGCTTTGTCATACGCAAATGCCTATAGTCACATTGGTTGACGCTGTGTGCGCTGCTTGCCGGCGCGCGACGATCCAAGCAGGCGCTCCCAATATACGTATAAACCGAATTTCAGCTCGGACATGCGGTGAATAGGGTTAGTGCTCTGCAAGCCACACCCCTGCAGCAAGGCCAAACCACCAGCCCATGAAAGTCCTCATCTACTCAGACCTGCACAACGAATTCGACCGCTTCATTCCCCCAGATGTGTCGGCGGATGTGGTCGTGCTCGCCGGCGACATCGATCTCCAAGCACGAGGTGTTTTGTGGGCAAACGAGACCTTCAGAGCTCCAGTCGTGTACTGCGCTGGGAATCATGAGTGCTACAAGGGGCATATCGATCGAACAATCGAGAAGATGCGAGCGGCAGCGGCACCTCACGTTCACGTGCTTGAAAACGAGTCGTGGGTCTTCGGGAATGTCAGATTCTTGGTGGGTACTGCGTGGACGGACTTTTCGGCCACGGGCGATACGGTCGCCGCATCCATGACCTGCGGCCGGGTGATGAACGACTTCAAAATGATCAGGGCCGACTCGAATTACCGGCGCTTGCGGCCGGCCGACCTCATTGCCAAGAATCACGCCACGCGGGGGTTTCTTAACCAGGAGTTGAGCCGGCCATTCGCGGGGAAAACAGTTGTCGTCACTCACCATGCGCCATTGGCTGAGGTGGTAGGCGATGAGCACGATGGGCATGTCAGCGCCGCGTACTACAACAGATGGCACGCATTGGTGGAACAGGCCGATTACTGGGCGTTCGGCCATACCCACTTCTCCATCGACACTGTCCTGGGTGGATGCCGTCTGCTGTCAAACCAGCGTGGTTATCCAGGTGAGGACTGCGGATTTGATCCGTTCAAATTAATCGAAATCAATTGAGGGAAGGTGAGTAGCGTGAGTGCTTGTGAATTGATCGGACTTCCACCGCTAGTTGTCCAGGCAGCCGGCATCGATTGGGGAGTCACGGTTGACGCGTACCTCATGGACGCGGCCCGCGTAGGTGATCGCATCACGGCAATGGTCTATTGCGATCTGTCGGGCGTCAGTAGCGATGGCATGACCGTTGTGACGCCGGAACTCCGCATGGTGAAGGAGGAGGGTGGTTTCACCTTGGTGCAGAGCATCACTGGCCTCGATCATTACGTGATTGTCTCCGAGCTATCGGAGCGTTCTCACATTGGTGCGTGACCCGTCACTACCCGCTCGCATGGTTGATTGAAAGTCTGGCTGAGCTTTCACCTCGAAAACCTGTGAGCCTGTTACCTGAAGAAGCCAGCCAAGACCCGCGATATTTAACGGTTAAACCAGTTCTTCCCGCTCGGTGAGCACACGCCTGCTCACCAGGCTCCTCAGCGCATGCATTACTCAAGGAAAGATATGTCCGACCTCAAAAAGATGACCCTCACGGTCAAGAACTATCATCTCAAGGCGAGCGGTGATATCGACGCAATCTATGAGCAGGTACGTTGCGAAAATAGTGAGGGCAACACATTTCATTTTAAAGAAGTTGCAATGTTGGCCTACTTAAAGCGCCATGGTGCTATCGTGACTGACAGTCCGAGAACTTGGTATTTTAAACATTTGAGCAAAAAGTCAATTGTTCTCGTGGCTTTTGAAAAGGGTAACGGAAAGGTCGAGTATGACCTAGATCATATGCGGTTGGTCGCTAGATCAAGCGTTCTGAAGGGTATTGTGTTTGGGCTTGCGGCGATCCCTGCGGGTCTGATCATCGCGACCGCCACGTACGGAGTCGGGCTCTTGTTCATCCCTGTCTGCTTTTTCTACAGCTATAGAAGCCTGTTCAAAATCCCCAAAATGCTTCGTCGTAAGACGCTGGTAGACGACCTGGCCACTCACGGCGTTGTCGTTCGTTAGCCATCGGCGGCTACCTGGCTGGCCTGTCGCAGGTCGCCAGGTTCAGGCTTATGGCCACGGCCATCGGGATCAGCGCTACCTGAGCGGTATCGTAAAACCTCAATCGAGATGATCAAAGGTCTATCGAGGATGACGGATGAGAGAGCTGAAAATCATCGCGCCCTGCGCTCATTGGTCATTGTCTGGATGGAGTGATCAGCATCGCTGTTTTAGGAGCCGATACAACCAGATCGCGATGATTGCGCTGCAGGTATTCGGAAATTCGAAGATCGCGCAAGACTGGCTTGAGAGGCCTGTGCGTGGGCTAGGCTGTCGAGCCCCCTGCAGCCTGCTGTGCACGCTTTCAGGGTATGACGAGATTTATGACCTACTCATGCGTCTTGACCATGGCATCTTCACCTGAGCGTTATCTCTGATCGGCACCTGGTCTGCCTAACCTCAAGAGATCGATCATAGCCGTCCTCCGCCGCAGCCGCACTACAGCCGCTTGCATGCCTGCTGCCATCATAGTGATGTCAACTCCAGCGCTTGGTGGTAGTCTCCCTGCATTTCAAAGCCTCCGCTGCTGGACGGCCTCGCTTTTGACGGCCACAGCAGCCCCGCATGCAGCCCTTCGCTGAGGCTGGGATGCCGGGGCAGGGGGTGCTAACGAACGGGAGCGAGGGATGGCACGGAGAACGTTTTTTTTCCTTCCATTATCAGGAAGACGTGTGGCGATGCTGGAATGTCAGGAATTGCCTGGTGGTCAGCAAGGATCAAGAAGCCCAGGGCTTCTTTGATGGCAGTGTATTCGAGGCCTCCAAGAAGGAAGGCGATGAAGCGCTGAAGACCTTCCTTCGCAACGGTCTCAACAACACTTCTGTAACGTGCGTACTCGCCGGCCAGTACACCGCCGGCAGGCGGTGGGTGCGGTACGAGATCGTGCGCAGTGTCCTGAAGGGGAACGGGCTGCTCACCGTTGATATCCATGGTGTGAGAAACAACGACAAGCAGCTCGGGGTGAAAGGTACGAATCCTCTGGATCAGGTTGGGCTGTATCTCTCCAACGGTAAAATTCTCTTCGCGGAGGTCAAGGGCGGAAAGTGGGTGAGGTATGAGGATTACACCCTTGCCATTCCGGCCGCTGATCTGTGGTTCGATGCTCCTACCAGCAACACGGTAGTCCCCCTTTCCAAGCACTGCATGAGATACGACTTCGCTGCTCAAAATGGCAGGGACAACATCGCTGGCTGGATCGAAACGGCGGCTGGGCTGGCTGGCCGTTAGAAATGCACTCCTAGCCGTGTTGGCTCACAGCAATCGACATTTCAGATCACTCAGGTATTTCACATGGCAGTTATACAGCGCCTGGCCGGCGTCAGGATCCACCTGTCCGGATCAAATAAAGAATCGAAACCAGAGATTGCTGCTTTCGTACAGAAGCTCGCAGCTAAGGTCTTCAGCGAAGGGGGCTCCATTGTCCATGGAAGCCATCCCACATTCACTGCGCCACTGCAGAAGGCAGCAACAGACTTCATCGAAGCAGGTGGTAGCAAAGGTGCGCTTACGCTAGTTCGAGCGAAGAGCTTCTCGACCGACCAGTACACCGCTGAAATTGAAGCGCAGAGAGCATTTGCTTCTGTAGAAATTGTGCCTGCAGATAATAGCGATGGCACCGCAGCAGACGGTCTGACCCCCATGCGAGACTGGATGGCGGATCGTTCTGACGTCGTTGTCTGCGTGGGAGGCGCTTGGTGGGACGTCAACAAAGCAAAAGCGGGCGTTCCCAATGAGCTTGATGCAATGCTTGAGCTCGGTAAGCCCGGTTTTGTTGTGGCTGGCTTCGGCGGGGCAATCGCAGGCTACCTCAAAGAAGACCCTTCGTTGCTATCACGCCTGCGCAACGGCTTGCCGGAGGCAGTCAATAAGGTTATTGCCGAAAGCACGTCTGCAGACCAGGTTGTGGATCTAATTGTCGAACAGCTGAAAAACCTGCCACTTACCCGGCGGAATGTTTCGCGGGGTCGGAATTTCCGTATCTTGGCCCTGGACGGAGGCGGGCTCAGAGGCACCTTCACAGCCGCAGTCTTGGCCAAGTGGGACGATATGCTGAAGGCCGGCGGTGGGAACGACCTGATCTCGCACTTCGATCTGGTGGCCGGTACATCCACGGGCGCGATCCTGGCCATTGGGCTGGCATTGGGCTTGAAGCCAGGTCAAATTCTTGAGTTTTACCAGACGAAGGGGCCGAAAATTTTCCCCAAGAACCGGGCCCTACGGCACTGGGTCTTTTCCAAGCATGACTCCGCGACACTGAAGGAGTTACTCACTGAGGTTTACGGCGAAAAAACGCTGGCCGGGGATTCCCTTTGCCGCTTGGTGATCCCTACGGTGAAGGCCAAGCACGGTCACGCAGAAGCTATTGTCACACCGCATAGCCCAGATCGTACGGCTTATAGAGATATAACAGCCGTGGAGGCTGCGCTGGCCTCTTCTGCGGCGCCCACCTACTTTGATGAGGCCGAATTCAATGGCGCTGTCGCGCTGGAGACTTTCCTGGATGGTGGTGTCTGGGCTAATAACCCCATTCTGCCAGCCCTGGCTGAAGCGGTTCGTTACCTGAAGGTACCTTTGGATAGGATCGATGTTCTGAGCGTCGGTACGCTCACCAGCGAAAGCGATTTTAGTACTCGGTTCCTAAACGGCAAGGCAGGTTGGGCGCTTCACAGCACAGATCTCTTTTTCGCCGCCCAGGAGCATGGCGCTTTGGCGTTGGCGGATAGCTTCCTCGGCCCGACCCGGCACCTGCGTGTCAACGAGCAGACCCCTGTAGAAATCAAGCTTGATGACACCGAAGCCATCCAGGATATGGCGCAACGGGGCAATGAGGCCGGCAAAAAGCACTTTGCTGAGGTGCGTTCCAGGTTCTTCGACGGCCAGCATGTTGATCCGTGGGAGCGGTTCTGAGTGGGCATGGGCACTGAGAGGTTGACCCTCCCGGTGTCCATTTGATTATTGGCGCTTAATGAGTCCGGTAGCGGGGCTGTCATGTCATTCATCTATCAGCTAGCTGTCTTGGGAACACCCTCGGCAGCGCAAATTTCTGAGCTTGAAAGCGCTGTAGCAGATGCGGTTTCCATGTTTGGCTTGAAGCTAGGCCAGGAAATCGGCTGGGAAATCGTTCCAGCCGCCTTCACCCCCCACCAGCAACGATCAGCTGCTGTAGTGTTTTTTGGCGGGGTGGGCGCGGATCATCCTAGCTTACCAAGCTTGCTGCGAGGTGGTGTTCCTGTCGTCCCGGTCGTGTCCGACCTGGGCCGAGTCGCGACTGAAGTCCCAGAAATCCTGCGCCCGCTGAACTGCTTGTCTTACGCCAGTGGTGGGGCGAAACGAGTCGCCGCGGCTCTGCTGGAATGCGCAGGCTTGCTTCCAAAGCAGAGACGGGTATTTGTCAGCTATCGGCGAGACGAGGCTAGGCAGGCTGCGTTGCAGATGTTCGATGCGCTTTCTGCCAGGCATTTCGACGTGTTCCTGGATACCCACAGCATTGCGCCGGCCGAAGACTTTCAGACCATGCTGTGGCATCGGCTTTGCGACTCTGACGTGTTATTGATGCTCGATACGCCTGACTACTTCAACAGTCGATGGACATCGGCCGAGTTCGGGAGGGCGCTTGCAAAGGGCATCAGCGTGCTTCGAGTAGGATGGCCCGAAGCTCAGCGTTCCGCGCGCTTGGCTACCGCAAGCCTTGCTGAGCTCGATGCGAGTGAGCTGGATGTCGCATCTGGAAGGATTACTGACCACGCGATTGACCGGATTTGTCTCCAGCTTGAAGGAGTCCGCAGCAAGAGCCATGCGGTGCGAACCGTTAACCTGGTGAGCAATCTGCGAATCGGCATCGAGTCCATTGGTGGCGAGGTGATTGGCATGGGAGCCGGGCGCGGGATTCAGGTACGTCTGCCTGATGATCGGATGGTCGTGGTTTACCCAACGGTGGGCGTGCCGACCTCCACGACTATGCACGAAGCTTCAATGAACTCTCCTGAGGGATCTGTGGCCATACTCTATGACCATGTAGGCCTGCATCCGCAGTGGCTGAGTCATTTGGACTGGCTCGGCCAGCACATCCAGGCGACCCGATGGGTTAAGGCCTGCGAAGCGGGCTGGCAATTTGCAGACTGGAGTGCATAGAAATGGGTGCGATTTTCCTTTCAGCCAGTATCCCTGTAGTCGGCAGGGGGCGGTATTACGAGACCGCTGATCCATTCCTGATCCAGTGCGCCGTTCGTGAGATGGCCATTGCTACCGTTCGCAAGCACAAGATTGTCTGGGGTGGCCATCCTGCCATTACCCCGATGATTTGGAGTATCTGCAAAGACTTAGGGGTTGAATACACAGAGTCTGTTGTTTTGTATCAAAGCCGCTTTTTTGAAGGTCGCTATCCTGAGGAAAACCAGCGGTTTGACAATGTGGTTTATACCGATCCGGTACCCGATGACATGCCCGCCAGCTTGAAACTGATGCGCGAGCAGATGCTCTCTAGGGAAGATCTGATCGGAGCGGTGTTCATTGGTGGGATGGAAGGAGTTGAGGTCGAGTACGATCTTTTCAGGCAGTTCAATCCAGGTGCTTTCATTCTTCCGGTTGCCGCGCCAGGAGGTGCAGCGCTGAACCTTGCTCGCGATAAAGGATATTTCACTGGATCCGAGCTTGATGACATAGACTTCGCATCGCTATTCAACCGATTTTTGCCTGCTCATTAATGGTGGGTAAACCTCCAGGCAAGCATACCTGGTAACGCCTATGCCGTGGGTAGCTCTCGATCCTGTCAGCGAATTACCTACGGAAGAATCGGCATCTAGTTAGCGGTAACAAGGAAGTCGTTTCCATATAAGTGGCGCATCGATATTGCGCACGGGGCGAAAGGTTTTAGTGAAGGAGTATTGATGTATTTAGGGTTTGAGCTAGAGGACTTCAATTCACTTGTCGCTGTATCGCGGCAGGAGGTTGAAGATTATAAAGCGAGCGCTGGCGGGCTAAATATCAACAAGCTCTCAAATGCCATTGTTGCACAGCTGGAAGGCAAGGACGTTTTAGGCGCTAAAGAACTTGCTCAAATCCTATTCCCTTCTGGCCACGCCCACATTTTTCTCTCTCACTCCCATGGTGATGAAGAAAATGCCATAAAATTCGCCATTGCGATGGAGAAGAGGGGTGTCGAGGTGTTCATCGACTCTTGTGTTTGGGGAAGCGTTGGTGAGCTTTTGGATGCCGTGAATGAGCAGTACTCAGAATCTGAAATCGTCGGCGATCAGAAATATTACTCGCACAGGAAATGTGATGAGGCTGCAGCGGCAGCTTACGTCATGTTGATTACTGAGCTTCACAGGATGATCGATCGGACTGAATGCTTCGTCTTCTTGAATACCAATAAATCTGTCCCCCTGAAAAGTGCTGGTCGAAATCAAACCTTGTCACCTTGGATTTACTCCGAGCTTTCATTCAGCGCGCAGGTTCGTAGCAAAGCTCCCCGCAGAGAACGCCTCCCCAAATCTGAGCATTTTTTTGCAGATGAGATTTGCCTGGGGGAGGCACCTTGTAGCCCCAAATCTGCCGCGTTCGGATTCGATATTCCTACCGACCACCTGCCTAAAGTCAGTGGTAGAGAACTGATGGATCATTTTGAGCGTGTGAGCTATAAGGGCGGCTTCTATCTCGACTCCCTCTATTACGCTTACGATCTCGAAGATGAGTTCTCTGAAAGGTCAGATGAAAGTGCATAGGCATGTGGTCACCGGGGAGCGCGGAGGCATGGCAGATGCCAATCGCTCACTCTTGGCGACCGGCCTCAATATTCGCTTAACTTGATGACGGATGATCGGCTAAAGTGTGCCATGAGTCACATTTTTGTGCTGAGATAGATTGGAACGTGAGCAATGGACTGCGATCAACTGCTGGACGACCTATGTCGCTATGTGGCTGCTGAGCCTGGGTCACTGGAGGCCGCAGTTCAGGAGCTGTTTGAGGGGCTAGCAAGGGGCAATGAGCTGGTTGCGATCAGTGCACATCTGCGGTCGAGCGAATACTCAGCCTTGAGATCGGTGATCAGAGAAGTCTCAGCGCGCCCAGGCGCTTTTCTGAAAGTCCAGGGGCGACTCAAAAGGCTCGGGCTGGAGCGGCAAATCCAAGGTTCCGAACTCTCGTCAAAAAAAACCAGGAACAAGGATGCGCTTCTTAGGGAGCTCAACGCCCTTGTGGCCGCTTCCGACCTTCCAGCAGCAGAGCGTTTGCTGCTCGACACCCTCGAAGATGGCCAAGACCCTGATTACCTGATGTTACTGGGCCGAGTCTTCACGCTTCAGCACCGTCCGGTTGAGGGTGCCAAGGCGATGCAAACAGCCGATGCTATCCGGCGTCAACAAAGGGCATTCTCCCTCGGCTACTCGTCTAGCCAAGACGATCAACTGAGCGAAGAAGACTTAGAGTTCTTCCAGGTAAACGCCCGCCAGTTTGCGCCATTAGAGATGGACGCTGACGAACCGCAACCCGTGCGTCAAGGCGAAGTCTTGCCCCTGGCCACAGCGTTCAATCCAAGTACTGAAGTACGCAGCACTGGAAGCGGAGCACCGCCGCATCGAGCGGGCGTCCCAAAAGAACCCAAGCGCAGGCTCAGCCTGAATCCATCGAAAGTTGTTAAGCCCGATCTCAAGCCAGATAGCGAAGACGTTGCTCAGATCCGTGTTGTCAGCGAGCCTTCACGATCATTTACCGCGCCACTCAACGCTTCTGACCCGACAGCAACGGTGAGCTGGCCTAATGATCCCGAGGAATTTGATTCTCAAGCTGACGCAGAGTTTTCTCATGGCTCATCGAGGGATCTCTTAACCGATGCTTCAGTGCCCGGCGATTTTGTGGCCTCTCGCGACCAGGATGCTTTTCACCTCGACCCAATCGATGGCATCGATGAGCTCATGATGCCGGATGTCGAATCCTACGCGGAATACTCCAGCTTTGACGCGAACGCCGCGGACGACTTCTCCGATTTGGCCCTCTTTGACTCAGAAGGAGAGCTTGAAGGCATTCTGCCGGCCAGCGGTGTATACCATGCTGATCCGGAAGATGAGTTCGCGATCTATGACTTCGATGCAGACTCGCTGCTGGAAGACGATGACTTTAAGGTTGAACCCAGAGAAGCGGCATCGGAGTATCAGCTAACCCGCGAGGAGCGTGCGCTGCAGAAGGCCGTTGCGCTCATAGTTAAATATGACTGGCCTCACGCCACGCGTTTTCTTATTCAACGGATTTTCGTGATGAGCGGGTGGGGTGCCACCAGGCTTGCTTTGGAGCGAGCGATTGATGAGGGACTGACGCCAGAGGAGCTCGTCCTAGCTGCTCACATCAAGGTGATCTGGGCAGATAATGACCTGTATTGGATCGCTTTCGACAGCACTGGCAGTACCCGCTTGTCCTACCACGCCCTCTCATGGCGTACAGCGCTGCTGATTGTCCGATCATTTGAGTCGATTCCGCAGGTGGAGGAGATCGATGTCCTGTTGGAGCAGCTGTTCGAGTACTGGTATGAAAACCCGACGCTTCGGCGTGTCTTCAAGGCTTTCGCTAGATACCTCTGGTATCGCTTTGGTGATCTGGACGCTGTCCTTTCACCAAGCGTCTGCTGGGACTTCGATTCACCTCATAGGTGGCCGACAGAAGAGTCCAGCGACCTCGGCGTCCCAGATGATCTAGGAATTCAGGAGCTCCAGAAGCTTCGGTCATACGGCGTACCTCACATAAAAGACCCTCAAGTGCCTGGCTGCTACTTCAGTGACCTTCCTATCAAGTCGGAAGCGGAGGAGGTCGCTCGGGTGGAAAGGCAGGACAGTGATCAGCCAGCAGAATCAACCACTGGCAACGTCGAAAGCACCGACCACGCGGCAGATCTGTCCCTCGCGGAGCTCACACCCCAAACCACCTTTGAATTTACAGAGCAGCAATGCTCGGCATCCACACTCGACTCGTCGATCGAACCTTCTTCCCAATCGCTAAGTGTCAGCTGATCGGACTCACAGGGAATACTGAATGAAACCGCTAAGACTTTCTCACGTACAGGGCTGTTTGGTGAAGCGGGTGACCCCGGGCGGTCACGAGGTTTTTGGCGCAGTCAAGATGGCGATTGCTGAGAGTGGAGAGATCCAGGTGCGCTGGTCTGGGTCAGATCGACCAAGTTTCGTTGATGCTGCCACCGTGAGTTCAGGTTTTCAGAATGGCCAAGACGTGTTGGACTGCACTCCTGGTACGGGTGTGCGCTCTCTAGGTCAGGGCGTAATCATGCAGCAACGAAATCTGGCTGGTAGCGAGCAGGCTCTAGTGGACTTTCCAGAGCGAAGAGAACGGCACTGGCTACCTTATCAGTACCTGCGTTATGTCAGAGCGGTGAAACACCGGTTTGTGCAAGCACAACATGGTCAAGAGCCGGACGCCGAGCGTCTCAGGTTGCGGATGCTCGCGCACGCTATCAAGGTATGGAACGAGAACACGGGATCCCTCTCGCACTTAGAAATCGACCCGCTGCCACATCAAATCAATTTGGTGCACCACATCCTGGCATCGAACAACCTGAGCTGGCTGATCGCAGATGATGTGGGCTTGGGCAAAACCATCGAAACAGGGATGCTGCTTCACGCCCTGATCCAGCGAAACCGTGTGAAGCGTATCCTCCTGATCACGCCGGCCGGCTTAACCAAGCAATGGCAGGATGAGCTGTACTACAAGTTCAAGCTCGAAGACTTCGAGATCTATCACGAGGATTTCGTCGTCAATGAGCCGCGTCAGTGGAAGATGCACGACTGTGTAATTGGCTCGCTGGATCGCCTCAAACAACCTGATCACCTCGAAAGCTTGCTTCAGGCAGAACCTTGGGATCTAGTCATTTTCGACGAAGGTCACCGGCTCAGTCGGCGACAGTATGGCCTGAATTTTGACAGCTCTGAGCGATACGACCTTGCCAAAGCGCTCCGGAGCCGCACACAGCACATGCTGCTTCTGAGCGCCACGCCTCACCAGGGCATGCAGGACAAATTCGTAGCGTTGCTTGAGTTGCTCCGTCCGGAAAGACGGCAGGAGCTTATGATGCTCAGCCTCAAGCCTGACATCTTGCGCGACATGATTTACCGCAACCACAAAGCGGACGTCACCGACGCAGACGGGCAATTCATCTTCCAAGGAAAGAGCACCTCCGCGCTCAAGGTGCCCAGCAGTCCGGAATCGATTGATTTCGACCAGACCCTTCAGGCCTATCTACGTAAGGGCTACGCCGCAGGCGAAGCCCTGGGGCGGACGGGAAACGCTATTGGGTTTGTTATGACCGTCTACCGCAAGCTCGCAGTGTCTAGTGCAGCTGCGATCCATCAGGCTCTCCAGAATCGCCTCCAGCGATTGCTGGATGTTCATGCTCAAGAGAGTGTATTCAGCGAACCCACCGATCAGCGTTATGTCGGTGAGTGGGAAGAGCAGGTAAATGGCGAGGCAGAAGAGTTTTTCGCTGGCGAAATCCAACTAATCCGTCAGCTCATTGAAGACGCCGCATCGCTGATGGCCAATGATTTAAAGCTCACCGTGTTCATTGACAACGTAATCTCGTCAATTGATGAGGAGACCCCAGGTGAGAAGGTACTGATCTTTACCGAGTACCGTACGACGCAGCGCTATCTAAGAGACGCCCTGGCCGCCCGATTTGGTGACGGTAAGGTTGCACTCATCAATGGCTCCATGCAGCACGCTGAGCGCCGTGAGGCTATTGCTCAGTTCGAGGCTCAGGGTCGATTTCTTATCTCCACCGAGGCAGGTGGCGAAGGTATCAACCTGCAGAGACACTGCCACATCATGGTCAACTATGACCTGCCATGGAACCCGATGCGCCTCGTCCAACGGATCGGTAGGTTGTATCGGTATGGCCAAAAGTCGAAGGTCGTAGTGTTCAACATCCAGCAATCGGACAGCCTCGATCAGGACATCGTGGACTTGATGTACGAGCGGATCGACAGCGTTGTGCGCGACCTGGCGCAGGTGCAGAAGCACGAATTCAACGAGCGGCTGAAGGATGAAATCCTTGGCGAGGTAGCGGATCTTGTCGACGTGGAGGACATTCTTCAGCAGGCAACGAAGTTAGGGATCGAGCGCACCAGCGAGCGTATTGATGCGGCATTGGAGGAGGCCAGGAGGGCTGCTGAAAAACAGAGGGAGATTTTTGCCCATGCTGCTACGAACGATGCCAATGAATTGGGAGATCAGGTGGCAATCACCATTGATCATCTCCAGAGCTTCGTCACTGGGATGTTTGATCAATTAGGGGTTGAGGTTTCTATACCCACTAACGAGCCTCGCCTCCTGCGGATCCGCCTGCCTGAATTGGTGATGCAGGAGCTGGGACTCAGCAAAAAAGCCTCTTCGCGCATGGACGTCACAGTAGATAGGGCGCTGGCCGCTCGCCGTTCTGACGCCCGAATGTTGGACTTGACCTCATCGCTGATGCAGTACCTTCTGGCCAAAGCATGCCTGTACGACTTCGGTGGCTTGGTAGGATCTGTTTGCGCGCCAAGCTTGGGTGAGGGCAGCGGTGCACTGTTTGGTGCCATGTTGCGGTGGCAAGGGCCGCAAGGTAATCGCGTGCGTCAGGAGTTTGTGACCATCCTGGCGGGACAGGAGGGAACCAAGGTCAACTCTGGAGTTGTCAGTGGCTGGCTGATGCAGCCGGCGCATTTCAGTGCGCAGATGGCTTCTGTTGATTCGTCACGTGCGCTTTATGATGCCGCTAACAAGGTAGCGATCCAGCGCCTGTCGGAGTTGAGTAACCAATACCTGATCCCCGAAAGCCTCGATTGGGCTGGAGCAGCCTGGACGTTTTCTGACTGAGGGTCTGGCAAGCATTTCGCCTAAGAGAGTCAGAAGGTGGCAGCTCGACAAGTCAGCGTTCAGCTGCCCATGAGACACGGCTTGCTCATATGTCCCACGTCTCGGGTGAGAGTAACTACACGAGGTTGAGGTGATCGAAACAGTCCGTGGTGTTAGCGTTTGTTTGAGCTCGGCATCCGCCTGAGCACTGGACAAAAGAAAGGGGACTTTGGTGTCAAAAAACAAGCCGTTGGTAGCAGTCGCGGTTGCGACTTTTGCCATAGCTACAAGCGTATTTGCACATGATCGCGTAGAGCCGTCTGGTGATGCTTCGTGGCTGCAATTGAGCAGTGAGAGCTTGCTGCATGGTACGACAGGGCAAGCCCATGTCGTTGTGCGTAACGGTAGTCAACAGGCGAGCCTTGATGCCCCATATGAGGTGGTTCGTGCTGGCGTTGGGGGTGGAACCATTAAGCTCAGAACGAGTTGCGGTCTCATGTCATTTCAGTTCGTAGGGGCAACCCAAACAGTCTCCGGCTCCACGTTAGGAAACCCCGACGTACAACTGCTTGGCAGAAAAGCAGGGGTGTCTCGATGCGGGTTAGGAGAGCGCATCAATCTAGGTTGGCATCTAGTGGCCAAGGGGCAGAACGAGGGCTAATGATACCTAGGGTTTTAGGCAACACTGGCCCCGTTGGCTCACACGTTGGCTAAGCCCTTGCAAGTGAATGCTGGCGAGGGCTATCGAGACGCCGAGTTCTACAATCACTCTCCAGGCTAGAGGCGGTTTGATTCAATGCTTGTCTGGTAAACTCTTCGCTTTTTGCGGTGTGTTTACGGATGACAATGGAATGGCACCCTTCATTCTTGTCGCGGCTGTTCAGAAAGGCGGCACCCTGGCGTCTGCGGATTGAGAATGATGAGCTCAGCGTGACGTTGAGTGATCAGACGTATCCGATACCCCTCGAAGCGTTCTCATCGGTGCGCTTTCACCGTGGTCTGTTGTGGACGAATGTCACTGTGTGGATTGGCCATGAGGTGCGCCTCGTTGGGCTGACCAGCTCCGCACGAAACGCACTGGATCATCAGCTTCGTGTTGTGACCAGTAAGCAACATTTCCGCGTTCTCTACTCCAAAATCATCGACTGGTTGAAAGAGGTTGACCAGGTAATGGTGACTGCAGACTCCGAGCATCGCTGGCTGACCCACGATATGCAGGAGGAGCTTCTCTCCAAAAAGAACGCGTTGGCAATTGATGCTGCAAAGCTCAATGAGCGTAACCGGCCAGCAAACACACCTTTCTGACCCCACCGCCAAAGGCGATGGTGT
>NZ_JBMDIJ010000038.1:0-54062 GCF_057808595.1 Pseudomonas sp. FG98
CCCCGAGAGGGGCCTTGTCGACTGGCCGCAAGCCGCGCATAGTTGGGCACCGGCATCACGCTAGGGAAGGGATATTTCGTGCGTTGGCTCAGGACCGCCATTGGAATCATCGTCAGCTTGCTGACCCTGCTCTGCCTGCCACCGGCCTCGGCCGATTCCGGCAGCGGCTGGGCCGTTCTTCTCGATACCCAGGGCAACCTGCAACTCGGCGATATCCGCTCCGAACGCTACCGCAATCAATTCAGCCCCATCGAACTCAACCAGCTCAACGCGGCCGCGCCCGACCAGGCCCTGTGGCTGCACCTGCGCCTGCCCCCAGACCAGCAGGAACAGGTGATCCGCGTCTTCGCACCGGATCTTTCACGCCTGGATCTCTACGTCCTCAATGGCAACAACCTGCTGCAACAGAGCCATAACGGCCGACGCAGCGACAACGGCCTGCTGACCCTGAACAGCAGCGACCGTCTGCTCTCACTCCCTGCCAGCCCCGTCGCGCTGGACGTCTACCTGCGACTGGTCTCCGAACACCAACTGCGCCCCGGCATCAGCCTGCTCCCCGCCGTCGAAGCCGCCGCCGACCAGCGCCGTCCGCTGCTGTTCGGCCTGTTGATCGGCTGCCTGGCCATGCTGGTCCTGCACAACCTGACCCGCTTCGCCTATTCCCGCTCGGCCACCAGCCTGTGGCTGGCCGGCTACCACGTGCTGATGCTGCTCAGCGCCCTGATCCTGCTCAACCTCAGCGGCCCGTGGAACCTCTGGCACAGCGCCCAGACCCCGGCGGCCTACCTCACGGTGATGCTCGCCACCCTCTGCGGCCTGGCCTTCACCCAGCGCTTCTTCGCGCCGCTGGGGCCGTCGCCGGTCAACCGCCTGCTCCACGGCCAGATGCTCCTGGTGGTGTTCTGCGGCCTGTTGCTGCTGTTCGTCGACACCCTGCCGCTGAACCTGATGACCTACGCCCTGGTCGCCCTCGGCTGCGTGACCATGCTGGTGATTGCCTCCTGGCATTGGTACAAGGGCTTCGCTCCGGCGCGGCTGTTCGCCCTGGCCATGCTGATCTTCAACCTCGGCTGCCTGGTGGTGCTGCCGGCCCTGCTCGGCCTGACCCGCACCCCGACCCAATGGCTGCTGTTCATCCTGCTCGGGCTCAACGTGATCAGCGGCCTGCTGCTCAACCTCTCGGTCAGCGAGCGCCTGCGCAGCATCAACGAAGAACGGGTCAGCGCCAGCCGCGAACAGGCGGCGAGCAACGCCGAGATCAACGCCAAGGCCGAGTTCCTGGCGAAGATCAGCCACGAGATCCGCACTCCGATGAACGGCGTGCTGGGCATGACCGAACTGCTCCTCGGCACGCCGCTGTCGGTCAAGCAGCGCGACTACGTGCAGACCATCCACAGCGCCGGCAACGAGCTGCTGACCCTGATCAACGAGATCCTCGACATCTCCAAGCTGGAGTCCGGGCAGATCGAGCTGGACGACGTGCAGTTCGACCTCAACGCGCTGATCGAGGACTGCCTGGGGATCTTCCGGGCCAAGGCCGAGCAGCAGAACATCGAGCTGATCAGCTTTACCCAGCCCCAGGTGCCGCGGGTGATCAGCGGCGACCCGACCCGCCTGCGCCAGGCCATGCTCAGCCTGCTCGACAATGCCCTGAAAAAGACCGACCACGGCGAGATCCTCCTGGTGGTGGCCCTCGACCAGCGCGGCGACAGCCCGCGCCTGCGCATCGCCGTGCAGGACAGCGGCGAAGCCATGCAGGCCGCCGAGCGCGATGCCCTGTTGCAGGCCGAATTGCACAGCAAGCACTTCCTCTCCAGCAACAAGCTGGGCGGGCATCTCGGCCTGGTCATCGCCAAGCAGTTGATCAACCTGATGCAGGGCGAGTTCGGCATCAAGACCAGCCACAACCAGGGCAACACCCTGTGGCTGACCCTGCCCCTCGATGCCCAGCGCCTGGAGCAGCCGGCCACCGACCTCGACGCTTCGCTGCGCGGCGCACGGGTGCTGGTGGTGGACGACAACGACACCTGCCGCAAGGTGCTGGTCCAGCAATGCGGTGCCTGGGGCATGAACGTCAGCGCCGTGCCTTCGGGCAAGGAAGCCCTGGCCCTGCTGCGCACCAAGGCGCACCTGCGCGACTACTTCGATGCGGTCCTGCTGGACCAGAACATGCCGGGCATGACCGGTATGCAGCTGGCGGCGAAGATCAAGGAAGACCCGAGCCTCAACCACGACATCCTGCTGGTGATGCTCACCGGCATCAGCAACGCGCCGAGCAAGATCATCGCGCGCAATGCCGGGGTCAAGCGCATCCTCGCCAAGCCGGTGGCCGGCTACACGCTGAAGACCACCCTGGCCGAGGAACTGGCCCAGCGCAGCAAGGCCCCGCCGCCAAGCCTGGCACCACCGCCAAGGGCGGTGCCGATCGAACTGCCGGCCGACTTCCGCATCCTCGTCGCCGAAGACAACAGCATCTCGACCAAGGTCATCCGCGGCATGCTCGGCAAGCTGAGCATCGAACCGGATACCGCCAGCAACGGCGAAGAAGCACTCAAGGCGATGAAAGCCCAGCAATACGACCTGGTGCTGATGGACTGCGAGATGCCGATCCTCGACGGCTTCTCGGCAACCCAGCAACTGCGAGCCTGGGAGGCCGCGACCGGGCGCCCGCATACCCCGGTGGTGGCCTTGACCGCGCATATCCTCGCCGAACACAAGGAACGTGCGCGCCAGGCCGGCATGGACGGGCACATGTCCAAACCGGTGGAACTGTCGCAACTGCGCGAGCAGGTCGAGTATTGGGTAGCGCGTCGCGAACAGTCGCGGCCTTCCGCCGATGCACCGCTGCCACACTGATACACTTGCCCGGCCCCTGCCCTTTCGCGAGCCCAGACCATGCTCCATGAGTTGTTCAGCGTTTACCTGAAGATGCTCGTGCTCTACAGCCCGTTCTTCGTATTGTCCTGCTTCATCAGCCTGACCCGCGGCTACTCCAGCAAGGAACGCAAGCACCTGGCCTGGAAGGTGGCGATGGGCGTACTGGTGGCCAGCGTCCTGCTGTATCTGTTCGGGCGGGTGATTTTCGGGGTCTTCGGCATCACCCCGGACGCCTTCCGCATCGGCGCCGGCAGCGTGCTGTTCATCTCGGCACTGGGCATGGCCCAGGGCAAGTCGGCGGTGCAGACCGACAACGTGCAGCAGGACGTGACCATCGTCCCGCTGACCATCCCCCTCACCGTCGGCCCCGGGACCATCGGTGCCCTGCTGGTGATGGGGGTCAGCCAGCCGCACTGGGACGACAAGCTGCTGGCGATCGTCAGCATCGCCCTGGCCAGCGTCACCGTCGGCCTGGTGCTCTACCTCTCCAACCGTATCGAGCGGATCCTCGGCGATCAGGGGCTGCAGATCGTCAGCCGCCTGATGGGCCTGTTCGTCTGCGCCCTTGCAGCGCAGATCATCTTTACCGGGATCAAGGGCTACCTGGTGCCCTGATCACAGCTCGTAGAGTTCCTCCTCCAATGTCTTGAGCAAGCGCTGGCGGACCTTGTCGCCGAACTGCTGCTCGAACAGCCGGGCGTTGAAACGCACCAGCTCGGCGCGCACCCGGAGGCTGGTGCGCTCGCGATACAGGAAGCCGTTGGAGCGTTCCTCGCGCTCGAGGGTCTCGTGATACAGCACCATGTCCAGGTATCCGGGGCGTGTCACCCGGCACGGCAGCAGCTGGAACGAAGTGGAGGCCAACGAGCGTTGCTCGAAATGAAGTAGCGCCGGCTGCATCACACCAAGGGTATCGAGGGACCAGCGCGTGACCTCGGCATACTCGTCGCCGGCGGCAGCGCCGATCCGCGCAAGCATGGTCTCGTGTGCCGAACGCCGCTCCAGGTCGGGATCGAAATGCTCCCGGGGAGACGTCGCGTCCCAGCCGAGAAATTTGAGTTGCTGGCGGTAGTAGTCGTAGCCATCGCTGACCTGGCCACTTTCGACCACGTCCCGGGTAGCGCGCTGGGCGAACAGCATGGCGGTCTGCGCCCGCTCGCGCATGTCCTTGTCGACCCCCGGGAAGAAGGACATCAGGGCATTGCCGACCACGGTTGCCCGAAGTTGTTCTGTCATAGGATTGGGTTTCCTCAATGAAGGGTTCGGCTGAGGCCATTGCCACCCAGCAGGCGGGTGAAGCCGTCGCGGGCGCTGTCCTGCAGCTCCGGCGCCGGCTCGGCCATCAGGCTCTGGAAATACAGGTCGCCACGCAGGGTCGGACCGGCCAGGGGCGCCTTCAGCCAGTCCGGGCCAAGCCTGGCGCTGGTCTCCAGGGCGATGCTGCACAGACTGAGCTGCAAGCCGGGACGCAATACCCCCAGTTCCAGCGAAATCCGCGTGCTGTCGTCGCCCACCTGCAGGGCATTGCCCGACAACTGGGCGAGCCCCGGCTGGTCGAGCGCCAGCGAGTCGACGCATGACGCCAGCACCTCGGCCAAGTCGCCGTGCTGGCTACCCAGCCACAACAACAGCGGCTGGGTTGGCGACAGCAAGGTCCGGCCCGCTGCGGTTTCCACCCCCTGGCAACTGTGCGTCACGCGCCAGCCGCGCCGCCCCAAGGCATTGCGGTAGGCACGGTACCAGCGCCGATGCTGGTCGAAGCGCGAAGCCATCACGCCATCGGCAAAGCGCTGCGCGTCACGCAGCGAACCCAGCGCATGACACCGCTCCAGCTCGCTGACATGGGGGGTAATCAGTACCAGGCTGCCCCCGGTGATCCATATCGTGTAGCCATCGACATCCATGTCCATTCACTCCGAAAAACGCCAGGGGCAAGCCGGCCAGCATCAGATCTGGTAATCCATGATCCGCGATACCGCCCGATCCCCCAGGCGCTGTTCGACCAGATCCCGCGCTTTCGCATAGATCTGGGTGTTGAACGACAAGGCCGCCGTGCTGCGGAAAGTCGCCGAGGTATTGCTGTCCCAATCGAACAGCACGGTGTCGAGGTCCTCCTTGCGCACGGTGCGCTGCAGTGCGCCCAGTGCCATGACCACCTCGCCGTCCTTGGTCTCGATGCACGAGGCCACGCCGACCAGGACATTGGATTGGCGATACAGGCTGCGCTTGAACAGGGTCAGGGCTTCGCCGTTGTTGTTCAGGCCCTCGATGGCCTTTTCCGCGAACAGTCCCAGGGCCTGGACCACCGGTGCGCCGTTGAGCAGGCTGGAGGCCGCCACTTCCACGGCCTTGACCGCGAGATTGGAGAGCTTGAGGGATTGCGCGGTATCGCTGGCTTTCTCGTGGGTTCGCTGGGCCACGGCCCAACCGCAGTCGGTCATGGCTTCAAGGAAGTAGTCGAACCAGGCTTCACTCAGGGTGAGCTGGCCATGCCGTTTGTTGGCGACGAGGCTGGCGAACAGGTAGCTGTTCTTCACGTCCTGGCGGTTCTGCGCGGTCATGCCGGCACCGAAGGCCAGCAGCGAGCTTTCCACCACGGCGGCAGAACTGAGGGTAAGGGGGTCGTTGTTGTCGTTGGTCATTGCGGAGTCCTTCTTGGCTGTTCCCTCCAGATGGAGGGAAGGCCAAGGTACGCCGCAACGATCAGGGGGTCAGGAACGAAGCCTTTCCCCTCAGGACTGGGGATACCAGCGCGGGGTGTAGACCCATTCACCGCCCTCGGCACGAGGGAAGGTGCGGGTGGTGGAAGAACCAACCAGGACCATGGTGCGCATATCGACCATCTCCGGCAGCAGCTCGCCCAGGCTCACCACCTTCAGCGATTGTCCGGGGCGGGCGATATCGCGCCCCAGCACCACCGGCGTGGCTGGATCACGATGGCGGCGAACGATATCCAGCGCCTGCCCCAGTTGCCATGGGCGCGAGCGCGAGATCGGGTTGTAGAAGGCCAGGGCCAGGTCGGCCTGGGCGGCCAGGTCGAGGCGCTTCTCGATGATCGACCAGGGCTTGAGGTTGTCCGACAGCGAGATCACGCAGAAGTCGTGACCCAGCGGCGCACCGGCCTGGGCCGCAGTGGCCAGGGACGCGGAAATGCCCGGCAGCATCTCCAGCTCGACCCGGTGCCAGGCCGGATCATCCGAGGCCTCCAGCGCTTCCAGCACCGCCGCCGCCATGGCGAACACCCCCGGATCGCCGGACGACACCACGATCACCGAGCGCCCCTGGGCCGCCAGTTCGAAGGCATGGCGGGCGCGCTGCAGCTCTTCGCGGTTGTCGGTGCAATGCAGCACCTGGTCGGCGCGGAACGGCCCGGCCATGCGCACGTAGGTTTCGTAGCCCAGCACATCGTTGGCCCGGGCCAGCTCGGCCTTGACCGCTGGCGCCATCAGTTCGGCGGCGCCCGGACCGAGGCCGATCACCGCGACCCGGCCACGGGCACGGCCAATGCGTTGCGGATCGATGGGCTCGGCAGCCACGGCGATCGCCAGGCCCTCGCCCACGGCCTGCGGTGCGAGCAACTGCGGCAGCGCCCGGGCGGCCAGCTCGCTGACCGACGCCTGCGCCGCAGCAAAACGCAGCGGCACACCCAGCTCAGCCGCCGCCGCATGCAACGACGGGGCGGCCATCTCCTCTTCGCTGGCGAGCAGGCAGGCCAGGGAGGCTTCGGCGATCTTCGCCTGATGCAACGCAGCACGCACCGACGCCGCCAGTTCCGGCACGCCCGCCGACACCGCCACCAGCACGCAGCGCGGATGAATCAGCAACTCATTGGCCGCCGCCTCGCGCTCGCTGCATCCGACACGGATGGTCAGTTGCGCGGCATCGCTCTGCGGCAGGCGGGCCTCGTCCAGCCACGGCGCGGCACCTTCGATACGCACGCTTTCACCGGCCAGCAGGTCGGAGACGAAGCGCTTGCCCAGCTCCAGGTCGGCCAGCGCGTAACCACTGGGCGGATTGAGCAGGCAGGTGCCGAAACGCAACTCGCCGCTGGTGGTGATCGCTGCGGCGACACCCAGCCCGGCGGCGATTTCCCGGGCCATCACGTTCACCCCGCCCAAGCCGCCAAGCAGCGGCACTACCGCGCTGCCATCCTCGGCCACCGCCAGTACCGGCGGCTCGGCGCCCTTTTCCAGCAACACGCTGGCCAGGCTGCGGATGACGATGCCGGCGGCGCACAGGGCGATGATCGGCGTGTCCTGCTGATAGAGCTGGCGCAGGGTGGCGCCGAACTCCTGGTAACTGCGGTCGACCTCCTCGACCCGGCCGGCCAGGCCGTGGATCAGGGCGTCAGGATAGAAACGCTGGATCTTCCTGGCGGTCTCCAGGCTGCCCTTGCCGAGCACGACAATGGCGGGTGCGCGTCGGGTCATCAGCCTTGCCACCTTTCGCCGGGAACGATGATCAGCGAGAAGTACGGCGACGACTGCGGATCGACTTCATCCAGCGCGACGATCTTCTGGTTGGCCATGGTCGCCCGCTCGACATACAGCGCGCGGCCGTCCAGGCCCAGTTCGGCGAGGACCTCGCGGACCTTGGGGAAATTGCGCCCGAGCTTCATGATCACCGCCGCGTCGGCATCGGCCAGGCGGCGCTTGAGTTCGTCATGGGGCAGCACGCCGGAAAGCACCGACAGGCTCTGGTTGCGGTACACCAGCGGCGCGCCGAGCACCGAGGCGCCACCGAGCATCGAGCACACCCCCGGAATCACCTGGGCCTCGTAGCGCTCGGCCAGGCGGTCGTGCAGGTACATGTAGGAGCCGTAGAAGAACGGATCGCCTTCGCAGATCACCGCCACATCGCGCCCGGCGTCCAGGTGCTCGGCCACGGTGACGCTGGCTTCGTCGTAGAAATCGCTGATCACCTGCTCGTAGGACAGCGGCGCCGGCAGGGCCTCGGTGGTCACCGGGTAGACCAGCGGCAGCAGGGTCTGCTCGCTTTGCAGGTACTGCTCGATGATGCCGAAGGCGTTGCCGCGCTTGCCCTTGGCGACGAAGTACGCCACCACCGGCGCTTCGCGCAGCAGGCGCAGGGCCTTGAGGGTGATCAGTTCGGGGTCGCCGGGGCCGACGCCCAGGCCAAGCAAACGTCCACGAGCCTGCATCATTCGACCTCCGTGGCCAAGGCGTTCACCGCAGCGGCGGCCATCGCGCTACCGCCCAGGCGGCCCTCGACGATCACGAATGGCACGCCACGGCTGTCTGCCGCGAGCATCGCCTTGGATTCGGCGGCGCCAACGAAGCCCACCGGGAAACCGAGGATCAGCGCCGGCTTCGGCGCGCCGGCATCGATCATTTCCAGCAGGTAGAACAGCGCGGTCGGGGCGTTGCCAATCACCACCACGCTGCCCTCCAGATGCGGTCGCCACAGCTCAAGGGCCACGGCGGAACGGGTGTTGCCCAGCTCCTTGGCCAGCTCCGGCACGCTGTCGTCGCGCAGGGTGCAGATCACCGGGTTGTTGGCCGGCAGGCGAGCGCGGGTGATGCCTTCGGCGACCATCCGCGCATCGCAGAGAATCGGCGCGCCGGCGGCCAGGGCCTCGCGCCCGGCCTTGCCGGCGCCTTCGGAAAAGCGCAGCGAGTCCACCACCTCGACCATGCCGCAGGCATGGATCACCCGCACCGCGAGCTTTTCCAGGTCGGCCGGAATCCGCTCCAGGCGGGCCTCCCGGCGAATGATGGCGAAGGAGTTGCGATAGATCTCCTGGCCGTCGCGGATGTAATCAATCATCGAGGGTTGCTCCGTGGCGGGCGTCCAGGGTGGCGCCCGCTTCTTCCAATGTCAGGTTGCGCCCGGCGAGAGCGCCGGGGCCCGGCTGGGCCGGGTCGTGAAAATACAGGTCATAGCGTCCGGGGCCGACCGCCAGCAGGGTGCTCGGCGCGGTATGGGCCATGGCGCAGGAGCGCGTGCAGCCGCTCAGGTGGATGCCGGCCACCGCTACCGGACGACGCAGACCCCGGGCCAGTTGCACGGCATCGGCCTTGGTGTCGGCCTGGGCCTTGGCACAGCCGGCAGAACCGGTGCAGGCAACGACTCCGGCCAACGGCGCGGCAGGGTCGGTGATCAGCCCGAGACAGGCCAGCCCGGCCAGCACCCGCTCGCCCTGGGCGGTCGCCACATTGGGCAGCAGCACGCTTTGCCAGGGGGTCATGCGCAGGCTGCCGTCGCCCAGCTCACGGGCCAGGGCGGCGATGCCACGCAGTTGCCGGGCATCCAGGCGGCCCAGCGGGGCCATGGCACCGATGGCAACGCGGCCAGCCTGTTGCTGGGGATAGACACCCAGGTGCCGGGCGAGGTCACGTCCGTGGCGGCGCCAACCAGTGACGGCGGCATCGCGACGCAGGGACAGCGGCAGCCCGGCGAGGAACTCTTGCGTGCCAACCGCCGCCAGCAACTGGCGCATGCGTGATTGCCCGGCATCGGCCAGGTCGAGGAAGCGCTCCAGCACCGCCCGCACCAGGGTCAGGCCATCCGCCAGCGGCACGGCGGCCAGCGGCGCATCCTGGCCGGGGCAGCCGGCCAGACCGAAGGCCAGCCACAGTTGCTCGTCCAGCTTCAGG
Source organism: Pseudomonas sp. FG98 (assembly GCF_057808595.1). Taxonomy (NCBI): domain Bacteria; kingdom Pseudomonadati; phylum Pseudomonadota; class Gammaproteobacteria; order Pseudomonadales; family Pseudomonadaceae; genus Pseudomonas; species Pseudomonas sp. FG98. The sequence continues at coordinate 9,495 of NZ_JBMDIJ010000038.1, forward strand.
GGGGACAGCCACAGGTCATGGGGATGCCAGAGCATGGCCAGGTCTTCGCCGCCGTCGAGCTGTATGGCGAACTTGGCCGACAGCTCATGGAAACGCGGGGTGGTTTGCAGCAGTTCGAGGATCCGTGCGCCCAGCGCCCGGGTGTCGAACAGCATGGCCGGATCGAAACCGGCAGCGGGGCTCAGCATCAGGTTGCGCACATCGTCACCCGCCGCCTCCCGTGGGCCGAGACCGGCGCCGAGCAGGCGGGCGACCAGGCCCTGGTGGTCCTCGCCCACTCCGCGGATCTGCAGGTTGCTGCGGTTGGTCACCTCGATCACGCCGCTGGCGAAGGTCTCGGCGGCAGCGGCCACGGCTTCGGCCTGGTCGGCTTCCAGATGCCCGGCATCGAGCTTGATCCGCGAGATGCCGCCGTCCAGCGCCTGGACGATGCGCCACAACCCCGGGCAGGCCGAGGGACGGAGGGCAGGAGCTGGCTGGGAGTGGTTCAAGACTGACCCCGTCAATCGTCAAAGGAGGCTGGTATCCGGAAGGCGCGGTATTATGCCTGCTTTGCCCGGCGGCGAGCCAAGCCTGCCGGTCGGATTGCCCCGGAAAAGAGGAACGGCATGGCGCCCTGGTTGACCATAGTAGGAATCGGCGAAGACGGCTTCAGCGGCCTCGGCAAGCAGGCCCGGCGGGCCTTGCTCGGGGCGGCGAAGGTGTTCGGCAGCCCGCGCCAGCTGGAACTGCTGCCGCACTGCCTGAAAGCCGAGCGCCTGGCCTGGCCCAGCCCGTTCTCCCTCGACCCGGTATTGAGCCTGCGCGGCGAGCCGGTGTGCGTCCTGGCCAGCGGCGATCCGATGTTCTACGGCGTCGGCGCCAGCCTGGCGCGGCAGTTGCCGGCCGATGAGCTTGAAGTGATTTCCGCCCCCTCGTCCTGCGCCCTTGCCGCCGCCCGCCTGGGCTGGCCGTTGCAGGACGTGGTGATCGTCTCGGTGGTGGCCCGTCCCCTCGCCCGCCTGAACGCCCACCTGTACAGCGGCCAGCGCCTGCTGGTGCTGTGCAATGACGGCAGCAGCCCCGCCGCCATCGCCGCGCAACTGTGCGAGCGCGGTTTCGGCCCGAGCCGACTGACCGTGCTGGAACACCTCGGTGGCCCCGCCGAACGCCAGGTGCAGGGCAGCGCCGATGACTGGCCGCATGCCGCAGTCGCCGACCTCAACCTGCTCGCCATCGAATGCCTGGCCGACGCCAGCGCGCCGCACCTGTCGCCACTGGCCGGGCTGCCGGACGATGCCTTCCGCCATGACGGCCAGATCACCAAGCGCGATGTCCGCGCCATCACCCTCGCCCGCCTCGCCCCGCGACCGGGCGAGCTGCTTTGGGATGTCGGTGCCGGCAGCGGCTCGATCGGTATCGAGTGGATGCGCGCCCACCCGGCCTGCCGCACCCTGGCGATCGAGGCCGACGAAGGTCGCCAGCAACTGATCGAACTCAATCGCGATGCCTTGGGCGTGCCCGGCCTGCAACTGATCCGCGGCCGTGCACCGGAAGCGCTGGCAGGGCTGGAGCGCCCGGATGCGATCTTCATCGGCGGCGGCGTCACCATCCCCGGCGTACTCGAGCATTGCTGGGAGCAACTGCGCCCCGGCGGACGCCTGGTGGCCAATGCCGTGACCCTGCAAAGCGAAGTGCGCCTGATGGACTGGCGCCAGCAGCATGGCGGCGAGCTGACCCGTATCCATGTCGCCCAGGCCCAGCCCCTGGGCACCTTCGACACCTGGCGCCAGGCCCTGCCGATCACCCTGCTCGAAGCCATCAAGCATGCGTGAGGAAAGCGCCGAGCAACCGGCCCCGCTGCGCAGCGGCCTGACCACCGGCAGTTGCGCCACCGCCACCAGCCTCGCCGCCGCGCGCCTGCTGCTGACCGGTCAGGCCGACGACGCGGTGCAGATCACCCTGCCCAAGGGCAAGCAGGTGCAGATGCGCCTGGAGTTCTGCCGCCTGCACGAGCAAGGCGCCGAAGCCGGCACTTTGAAGGACGCCGGCGACGATCCCGACGTGACCCACGGCGCCCTGCTCTACAGCCGCGTGCGCCTGCTGGAGCAACCCGGCGTGCGCTTCGTCGCCGGGCAAGGCGTCGGTACCGTGACCCGCCCCGGCCTGGTGCTGGCGGTGGGCGAACCGGCGATCAATCCGGTGCCGCGCAAGATGATGACCGAGCACCTGCAGCAGCTCGCCAGCGACTGCGGCTACGCCGGCGGATTCGAAGTCACGGTGAACGTGCAGGACGGCGAAAGCCTGGCGCTGAAGACCATGAATCCGCGCCTGGGCATTCTCGGCGGGCTGTCGATCCTCGGCACCAGCGGCATCGTCCGGCCGTTCTCCTGTTCGGCCTACATCGCCTCGATCCACCAGGGCATCGACGTGGCCAAGACCAACGGCTACGAACACATCGCCGCCTGTACCGGCAATGCCAGCGAAGACACCATGCGCCGGGTCTACAACTTGCCGGAAATCGCCCTGATCGAGATGGGCGACTTCGTCGGCGCGGTGCTCAAGCACCTGCGCAAGGTGCCGGTGGCGCGGCTGAGCCTGTGCGGCGGCTTCGGCAAGATCAGCAAGCTGGCCGCCGGGCATATGGACCTGCACAGCCGCCACTCCAGCATCGACCTGCCGCAACTGGCTGAATGGGCGGCGGCGGTTGGCGCCGATACGGACCTGCAAGCCGCCATCGTCCAGGCCAACACCAGCCAGCAGGCCCTGGCGCTGGCCCATGCCGCCGGGGTGCCGCTGGGCGATGCGGTATGCGCCCATGCCCTGGCCTTCGCCCGTAGCGTGGTGCCGGCCCAGGTGCAGGTGGAGGTGTTCGCCATCGACCGCCAGGGCGGCATCGTCGGCAAGGCAGGCGTGCAATGAGCCGGCGCATCCTGTTGCTCGGCGGGGTTGCCGAGGCGCTGCGCATTGCCCGGCGCCTCGGGCCGCAACATGTCTACAGCCTCGCCGGGATCGGCCGGGTAACCGACGACCTGGCCTGTCAGGTGCGGGTCGGTGGTTTTGGTGGTGCCGAAGGGCTGGCCGACTACCTGCGCAGCGAAGGCATCGACCTGCTGGTCGACGCCACCCATCCCTATGCCGCACAAATCAGCAGCAATGCCGCCAGGGCCAGCGCCTTGGCCGGGATTCCCTGTTGGGCCCTGCGCCGCCCGGCCTGGACCGCACAACCCGGCGACGACTGGCGTGAAGTCGCTGGCTGGAGCCAGCTGATCCAGGCCTTGGCCCCCTTCCGCCGCCCACTGTTCACCCTTGGCCGCGAGCCGCTGCAACACCTCGACGAGATTCCAGCGGAGCAGTTCTGGACCCTGCGCGCCCTCGACGCCTGTCCGGGCAACCAGCGCTGCGAGGTGATCGGCGCACGCGGGCCCTTCCTGCTGGAGGACGAACGAACGCTGTTCGAACGCCGCAAGATCGACGTGCTGATCAGCAAGAACAGCGGCAGCGGCGCCACCGAGCCGAAACTCCAGGTAGCCCGCGAACGCGGCATTCCCGTGCTGATCCTGGCCCGCCCGCCCCTGCCCGAGGTCGACCGGCACTTCGCCGACCCGGCCAGCCTGCTCGACGCCCTGGCCGCCGAACACTTGCTGTAACGGCCCCGGGTATTGCCAATACCCGGGCAAGCGTTTCCAATGCGGCATCCCCCTCACAACGCAAGGCTGCGGACTATGGAACTGCAATGGTGGATCTGGCTGGTGCTGGGCTTCGGCCTGATCCTGCTGGAACTGGTGCTGCCGACTTTCTTCATCATCTGGTTCGGTATCGGCGCGGTGGCCGTCGGGGTGATCGCCGGGCTGGTGCCAGGGCTGTCCCTGGCCAGCGAGCTGGTGATCTGGGTGGTGCTCTCGTCGCTGACCGTGGCCCTGTGGTTCAAGGTATTCAAACCGCGCCAGGCGGACCGCCGCTGGACCGCCGACGAAGTGATCGGCGAAGTCGGCCTGCTGACCACTGCGGTGTCCGAGTTCAACAAAGGCCGTGTGCGCTTCCAGAAACCGATCCTCGGCAACGAGGAATGGGTATGCATCGCCAGCACCGACATCGCCGCCGGCGAGCGGGTGCGCATCATTGCCATCGAAGGCAACACCGTGCGGGTCGCCAAGGCCTGACCCCGGGCCTGGCACATCATCAAAGGAGAGAACAGCGACATGACCAGTCTGATCATTACCGCAACCATCGCCCTGTTCGTGCTTGTCACGGTATTCAAGGGCGTGCGCATCGTGCCCCAGGGCGAGGAATGGATCGTCGAGCGCCTCGGGCGCTACCACACCACCCTCAAGCCGGGCCTGAACATCCTGATCCCGTACATGGACGTGGTGGCCTACCGCTTGCCGACCAAGGACATCATCCTCGATGTGCAGCAGCAGGAAATCATCACCCGCGACAACGCGGTGATCGTCGCCAACGCCCTGTGCTTCGCCAAGGTAGTGGACCCGCAGAAAGCCTCCTACGGCGTCGAGAACTACACCTACGCGGTAACCAGCCTGACCATGACCGCACTGCGTGCCATCGTCGGCGCCATGGACCTCGACGAAGCGCTGTCCAGCCGCGAGCAGATCAAGGCCCGGCTGCGTGAAGCCATGTCGGAGCAGACCGAGGACTGGGGCATCACCGTGCGTTCGGTGGAGATCCAGGACATCAAGCCTTCGCCGAACATGCAGGCGGCGATGGAGCGCCAGGCCGCTGCCGAGCGTGAGCGCAAGGCCGACGTGACCCGCGCCGAAGGTGCCAAGCAGGCGGCGATCCTCGAAGCCCAGGCCCGCCAGGAATCGGCCAAGCTCGACGCCGCCGCCCAGGTCAACCTGGCGGAAGCCTCGGCCCAGGCCATCACCCTGGTCAAGAATGCCGTGGGCAACGACGTCACCCCGGCCATGTACCTGCTGGGCGAGCGCTATATCGGCGCCATGGAAAACCTCGCCGCCAGCGACAACGCCAAGATGGTGGTGCTGCCAGCGGATCTGCAGGAGGCTGTGCGCGGGATGCTCGGCCGGGCCAAGTCTTAAAGGCTGAGGGCCCTATCGCCGGCAACGCCGGCTCCCACAGGACTCTGCGGTGCACGCGTAACCTGTGGGAGCCGGCGTTGCCGGCGATGAGGCCCTAAAGATCACCCACCAGACTGCGACACTCCATCGCACCCCCGTTTTTTACTTCCCCGGGATCTTCTGGCTAAATAGCCACCATCCAAATCCCATCGGATCACCCCATGTCCGCTCACCGGCTCGCCTACGCCTGGATCGCCTGCTGCGCAGTGCTGTTCAACCTGCTGGCGATGCCGTTGTCCGCGTCCGCTGCCAGAGCCCCGGCCGAGCAACTGCTGTGGGGCGCCTTCTGCTCCACCGGCGGCACCAAGCTGATTGCCGTTTCCATCGGTCAGCTCGACCCCAGCCAGAGCAACGACGACCACGCCGCCATGCAGCACTGCTGGTGCTGCTCCGGTGCCGCACCGGCCCTGGCCCTGCCCGCCACGCCGCCACGCCTGGTCCTGCCGCAACAGGCCCTGGCCAGCACCCTCGACTCACCCCACCCGGTCCAGCCCACACCCCGCGAACGCTGGCCTTCGCTCAATCCCCGGGCTTCCCCTTCGGTCTGATTCACCTACGCTCCTATTGCGCACAATCTGAATCGACCGGAGATCCTTCATGTTCAAGAACGCCCTGTTGCTGGCCGCCCTGCTGCTGCCCGCCGGTTTTGCCAGCGCCCACGAATACAACGTCGGCAACCTGCATATCGCCCATCCCTGGTCGCTGGAGCTGCCACCGAACGCGCCGAATGTCGCGGCCTACTTCATCATCGACAACAAGGGCGCCGAGGCCGACCGCCTGCTCAGCGTCGAAACCCCGATCAGCGACCGCTCCGAGCTGCACGAACATGTGATGAACGGCGACGTCATGCGCATGCAGCAGGTAGCGAACGTGGCCGTGCCCGCCCATGGCCAGGTGACCTTCAGCCCCAGCGCCTACCACGTGATGATCATGCAGCCCAAGGACCGCAGCCTGCTGACCGACGGCAAGCGCTTCCCGCTGACCCTGCACTTCGAGAAAGCCGGCAACGTCACCGTGGAAGTCGCGGTGCAGAAGCAGCCACCGGAAGGAACCTCCGCCCACCAGCACTGATCGCTGAACGCTGCTCGCCATGAGCTTCGCCCGCACCGGACAGCACCGGCCACCGCGCCCTGACACCAGGAGCAAACGCGCTGGCTGGCTGAGCCTGTTCGCCATGCTGATGATCTTCATCGGACCGCTGGTTTCCCAGTCGATGCCGATGGAGCACGGCGCCTCCATGCCGATGGACATGGAAGCGGGCATGCACATGGACGGCGGCCATCACGGCGACAGCCACCACGGCGGCGATGCCTCGCTGCATGTGATGTGGGAGAAATGCGGCTATTGCAGCCTGTTCTTCCATTGCCCGGCCCTGCCCCAGCAGCTCAGCCTGCTCAACAGCGAAACCCTGGCCACCGCCACCCGCCTGGTCGTCCAGCCCCGCCATGGCCATCCGCGCCCGGCCTTCTTCCCCGGTGCCCGCAGCCGCGCCCCCCCTTCTCCATCGATCGCCTGACCACCTGACCAACGTGCTTCGCGGACGGCCCTGTGCCGTGCCCGCACGCACCTTCATGACCGATCGATGTTGGAAAACCTATGTCCAGCTCCACCCCTGTCTATCGTCTGTCCCTGCGCGGGACCATCGCACTGCTCTGCGGCAGCCTGCTGGCCCCGGCCGCCCTGGCCGCGGAAACCGGCCACGAAGGCCACGAGCACGAGCCGGCCGAGCTCAGCCCGACGGTGATCACCGCCGTGGCCCCCAGCTCGCCGCTGACCATCGTCACCAACCCCAAGGACCCGCGCCAGCCGGTGCCGGCCAGCGACGGTGCCGACTACCTGAAGACCATCCCCGGCTTCTCGGCGATCCGCTCCGGCGGCACCAACGGCGACCCGGTGCTGCGCGGCATGTTCGGCTCGCGCCTGAACATCCTCACCAACGGCGGCGTGATGCTCGGTGCCTGCCCGAACCGCATGGATGCACCGACCTCCTATATCTCCCCGGAAACCTACGACCGCCTCACCGTGATCAAGGGCCCGCAAACCGTGCAGTGGGGCCCGGGCGCGTCGGCCGGGACCATCCTCTTCGAACGCGAACCGGAGAAATTCGGCGAGCTGGGCACCCGGGTCAACGCCAGCCTGCTGGCCGGCTCCAACGGGCGCTTCGACAAGCTGCTCGATGCGGCGGCGGGCGGTGAGCAGGGCTACGTGCGCTTCGTCGGCAACCAGTCGCGCTCCGACGACTACAAGGACGGCCACGGCGATACCGTGCCGTCGAAGTGGGACAAGTGGAACGGCGATGTCGCCATCGGCTGGACCCCGGACAGCGACACCCTGCTGGAGCTCACTGCCGGCCGCGGCGACGGCGAGGCCCGCTACGCCGGGCGCGGCATGGACGGCTCGCAGTTCAAGCGCGAAAGCCTCGGCCTGCGCTTCGAGAAGTCCAATATCGGCGAGGTCTTCGACAAGCTCGAAGCCCAGGTCTACTACAACTACGCCGACCATGTGATGGACAACTACAGCCTGCGCACGCCGTCCGGCACCGGGATGATGGCCGGCCCCATGGCCAGCAACGTCGACCGCCGCACCCTGGGCGCACGGATCAAAGGCACCTGGCGCTGGGAAGACGTGACCCTGGTCAGCGGTATCGACGCGCAGAGCAACGAACACCGCCAGCGCACCGGCATGGGCGTCAACACCTACGGCAACCAGCCATGGAACAAGGACGCCGATTTCCACAACTACGGCGTGTTCGGCGAACTGACCTGGGAGCTGGCCAGCCAGGATCGGCTGATCGGCGGCGCCCGCCTGGACCGCGCCTCGGCCAGGGATTTCCGCCAGAACACCGGCTCCGGCATGATGGCGCGACCCAATCCCACCAGCGGCGACACCCGCGCGGACACCCTGCCCAGCGGCTTCCTGCGCTACGAGCACGACCTGGCCGACATCCCGGCCACCACCTACGTCGGCCTCGGCCATGCCCAGCGCTTCCCCGATTACTGGGAGCTGTTCTCGCCGACCTACGGCCCGGTGGGCTCGGTCAACGCCTTCGACGCGATCAAGCCGGAAAAGACCACCCAGCTCGACTTCGGCATCCAGTACAAGACCGCAACCCTGGAAGCCTGGGCCTCCGGCTATATCGGCCAGGTTCGCGACTACATCCTCTACGACTACACCGGAGGCACCAACGTCTCCCGCGCCGACAATATCGACGCGCGGATCATGGGCGGCGAGATGGGCGTGGCCTACCAGCTGACCTCCAACTGGAAGGCCGATGCCACCCTCGCCTACGCCTGGGGCAAGAACAGCAGCGACGGCTCGGCGCTACCGCAGATGCCGCCGCTGGAAAGCCGCCTGGGCCTGACCTACAGCGAGAGCGACTGGAGCGCCGGCGCCCTGTGGCGGCTGGTCTCGGCGCAGAACCGGGTGTCCGAGAACTACGGCAACATCGTCGGCAAGGACTTCGACAAGTCCGGCGGTTTCGGCGTGTTCTCGCTCAATGGCGCCTACCGCGTGAGCAAGAACCTCAAGCTCAGCGCCGGCGTCGACAACCTGTTCGACAAGGCCTACGCCGAACACCTGAACCTGGCGGGCAACGCCGGCTTCGGCTATTCCGGTACGGAAACGGTGAACGAGCCGGGGCGCACCTTCTGGACCAAGGTCGACCTGAGTTTCTGATCCAGCCCGGGCGCGGCCGCGTGCCGCGCCCTTCATTCGGGAGCGCTCCATGAGCAAGCCATCGTTTTCCTTCTACAACCTGGCGTGGCGCTGGCACTTCTATGCCGGACTGTTCGTCGCGCCGATCATGATCCTGCTGGCGATCACCGGGATCATCTACCTGTTCAAGCCGCAGCTGGATCCGCTGATGTACCGCTCGCTGATGGTGGTCGAGGCCGGGCATCACAAGCACCCGGCCGATCACCTGATGCACCTGGTGCAGGAAGCCTATCCGCAAGGCAAGGTCACCCAGTACCTGCCCGCCCCCGCCGCCGAGCGCAGCGCGCAGTTCGTGGTCAAGGACGCAGGGCAGGAACTCAACGTGTTCGTCGATCCCTACAGCGGCAAGGTGCTGGGTGCGCAGGACGCCAAGAGCAACCTGCAGGCCGTGGCCAGGGCGCTGCACGGCGAGCTGATGGTCGGCACGGTCGGCGACCGCATCGTCGAACTGGCTGCGGGCTGGGGCATTGTCCTGGTGGTGTCCGGCCTTTACCTATGGTGGCCGCGAGGCGGGCGTTTCGCCGGGGTGTTCTGGCCGCGCATGAATGCCCGCGGGCGCCTGCTGTGGCGCGACCTGCATGCCGTCAGCGGCTTCTGGGGTTCGCTGGTCCTGCTGCTGATGCTGCTCAGCGGCATGACCTGGACCGGTTTCTGGGGCAAGCAATACGCCGACCTGTGGAATCGCTTTCCGGCGGCCATGTGGAACGAAGTGCCGACCTCCGACCAGGAGGCCAGGACGCTGAATACCGCCGCACGGCAAACCGTGCCATGGGCGGTGGAAAACACACCGATGCCGGAGTCCAGTGGTGCCCATGCCGAGCACCAGGGCCATATGCACATGGACAGCGGCCCGGCGGCACCGGAAGTCAGCCTGCAACGGATCGAGGACATCGCCGGCGAACGTGGCGTCGAGCCCGGCTACAGCATCACCCTGCCGACCACCGGCAGCGGCGTGTTCACCATCGCCGTGTTCGCCGACGACCCGCGCAACGACGCCACCCTGCACATCGATCAATACACCGGCAAGGTGCTGGTGGACGTGCGCTGGCAGGACTACAGCACGGTAGCCCGGGCCACCGAGCTGGGGGTGATGCTGCATGAAGGCAAGATGTTCGGCTGGGTCAACCAGATGCTCATCCTGCTGATCTGCCTGATGGTGTTGCTCGGCTCGGTCAGCGGCCTGGTCATGTGGTGGAAACGCCGCCCCGAAGGCGGCCTCGGCGTCCCGCCACTGCGCCACGACCTGCCGCGCTGGAAGACCGCCACGGTGGTGATGCTGGTGCTGGGCGTGGCGTTCCCGCTGGTGGGGGTGTCGATGCTGGTGGTGTGGGGGCTGGATCGGGTGTTCGGCAAGCGCTTGCTGGTGGCTCGCGCCTGAAAAGGATTGATCATCGTCGGCAAGCCGACTCACACAGGGTTATGGGCCAGCCACAGTTCTGCGCTCTACGCGGCCCCTGTGGGAGCTGGCTTGCCAGCGATGACGCCGGTGAATTCAGCATCGTCATCGCTGGCAAGCCAGCTCCCACAAGGGCCGCGCTAGACCTTAACAGGCCGCCCGGTCCATGCTTCGTTACCGATGGGTGTATACCTGTTTTTAACGTTGTTAACCACCCAGGGTTAAAGTGCAAAAAACAGGTTTACTGGCGGTCCTTCGCAAGCAAGCTCGCTCCCACATCAAGCGCTTCAAAACAGGGCATTCCCCTAAAGTCGAGTCATCTTGTCGCGTCTACCTCGCGGCTTCGCGTGTTAGCCTAGCCGCCGCTTTACGTACAAGAAGACTGCAATTTATGGAATGCATGCAATGAATCAAGACATTACTAAGGACGGGCAGGAACACCACCTGCAACGCAACCTGACCAATCGACACATCCAGTTGATCGCCATCGGCGGAGCCATCGGCACAGGTCTGTTCATGGGCTCGGGCAAGACCATCAGTCTGGCCGGACCCTCGATCATCTTCGTCTACATGATCATCGGCTTCATGCTGTTCTTCGTCATGCGGGCGATGGGCGAACTGCTGCTGTCGAACCTCAACTACAAGTCCTTCATCGACTTCTCTGCCGACCTGCTCGGGCCCTGGGCCGGGTATTTCACCGGCTGGACCTACTGGTTCTGCTGGGTCATCACCGGCGTCGCCGATGTGATCGCCATTGCCGGCTACTCGCAGTTCTGGTTCCCCGAGCTGCCGCAGTGGGTTCCGGCGATCCTGTGCGTCGGCGTGCTGCTGTCGCTGAACCTGATCACCGTGAAGCTGTTTGGCGAGATCGAGTTCTGGTTCGCCATGATCAAGATCGTCGCCATCGTCGGTCTGATCGGCACCGGCCTGTACATGATCATCAGCGGCTTCCAGTCGCCATCCGGCAGCACCGCCAGCCTGGGCAACCTGTGGAATGACGACGGCATGTTCCCCCATGGCCTGATGGGCTTCTTCGCCGGTTTCCAGATCGCCGTGTTCGCCTTCGTCGGCATCGAGCTGGTCGGTACCACCGCCGCCGAAGCCAAGGACCCGGAACGCACCCTGCCACGGGCGATCAACTCGATCCCGCTGCGTATCATCATGTTCTACGTGTTCGCCCTGATCGCGATCATGGCCGTGACCCCATGGCGCGACGTGGTGCCGAACAAGAGCCCGTTCGTCGAGCTGTTCATCCTCGCCGGCCTGCCGGCTGCGGCCGCAGTGATCAACTTCGTGGTGCTGACCTCGGCCGCGTCGTCGGCCAACAGCGGCGTGTTCTCCACCAGCCGCATGCTGTTCGGCCTGGCCCAGGAAGGCGATGCGCCGAAAGCCTTCGAGAAGCTGTCGAACCGCGACGTGCCGGCCAACGGCCTGTACTTCTCCTGCACCTGCCTGCTGCTCGGCGCCGCCCTGATGTACGTGATTCCGGACCTGATGGAGGCCTTCACCCTGGTGACCACCGTCTCGGCGATCCTGTTCATGTTCGTCTGGTCGCTGATCCTGCTGTCCTGGCTGACCTACCACAAGCAACGCCCGGCACTGCACGCGGCGTCGAAGTACAAGATGCCCGGCGGGCGCTTCATGTGCTGGGCCTGCCTGGCGTTCTTCGCCTTCATCCTGGTGCTGCTGAGCTTCGAGACCGACACCCGCCAGGCGCTGATGGTCACCCCGATCTGGTTCCTGATCCTGGCCGTGACCTACCAGCTGGTCCGCCGTCGTCGCCAGCCGCGCCGCCAGGTCGAAGCCTGATCCCGTCCCTCCAGGCCGTCGCGCACCATCAGGGCGCAACGGCCTGCACCGTGCCACCGTCCTGGGCTCCAGGGCGGTGCATCGAAAGCGCACAATCCGCTAAAACCCTTGTTCCAGAGCCTGTACACAATCCGGCATAGCCCTTGCTATCGCTCTATCCGCGCAGTCGCCATTTGCCTTACCGCCAATACGAACTCAACGGAGAGAGCACCCATGAAGCGTCGCAGTCTGATCAAGGCCTTTACCCTCAGTGCATCCATCGCCGCGATGGGCCTGAGCTGGACCATCCAGGCCGCCGAGACCATCAAGGTCGGCATCCTGCATTCCCTGTCCGGGACCATGGCGATTTCCGAGACCTCGCTGAAAGACATGGCGCTGATGACCATCGAGCAGATCAACGCCAAGGGCGGGGTCAACGGCAAGATGCTGGAACCGGTGGTGGTGGACCCGGCGTCCAACTGGCCGCTGTTCGCCGAGAAGAGCCGCCAGCTGCTGACCCAGGACAAGGTCGCGGTGGTGTTCGGCTGCTGGACCTCGGTGTCGCGCAAGTCGGTGCTGCCGGTGTTCGAGGAACTCAACGGCCTGCTGTTCTACCCGGTGCAGTACGAGGGTGAAGAGATGTCGCCGAACGTGTTCTACACCGGTGCCGCGCCGAACCAGCAGGCGATTCCGGCAGTGGAATACCTGATGAGCGAAGAAGGCGGCGCGGCCAAGCGTTACTTCCTGCTCGGCACCGACTACGTCTACCCGCGCACCACCAACAAGATCCTGCGCGCCTTCCTGCACTCCAAGGGCGTCGCCGACAAGGACATCGAAGAGGTCTACACCCCGTTCGGCCACGCCGACTACCAGACCATCGTCGCCAACATCAAGAAGTTCTCCGCTGGCGGCAAGACCGCGGTCATCTCCACGGTCAACGGCGACTCCAACGTGCCGTTCTACAAGGAACTGGCCAACCAGGGCCTGAAGGCCACCGACGTGCCGGTCGTAGCCTTCTCCGTGGGTGAAGAAGAGCTGCGCGGCATCGACACCAAGCCGCTGGTGGGCCACCTGGCCGCATGGAACTACTTCGAGTCGGTGGAGAACCCGGTCAACACCCAGTTCGTTTCCGACTGGAAAGCCTACGCCAAGGCCAAGAACCTGCCGGGCGCCGACAAGGCGGTAACCAACGACCCGATGGAGGCCACCTACGTCGGCATCCATATGTGGGCCCAGGCGGTGGAGAAGGCTGGCAGCACCGATGTCGACAAGGTCCGCGAAGCCCTCGCCGGGCAGACCTTCAAGGCGCCGTCCGGCTTCACCCTGACCATGGACAAGACCAACCACCACCTGCACAAGCCGGTGATGATCGGCGAAATCCAGGATGACGGGCAGTTCAACGTGGTCTGGGAAACCGAGCAGCCGCTGCGGGCGCAGCCTTGGAGTCCGTTCATTCCGGGCAATGACAAGCGTCCGGATTATGCGGTGAAGGGCAACTGATCCCCTGAGGCCCCTATCGCTGGCAAGCCAGCTCCCACAGGTCCGGTGCATGCAGGACCTTGTGGGAGCTGGCTTGCCAGCGATGAGGCCCTCTCAAGCGCCTCATCTCTCACCATCAGAAAAGGGACCCCCGCACCATGCCCAAGGCCCTCTACCACCTCCTGCTTTGCCTGTGCCTGCTGCTGCCCTTCGCCGCGCACGCCAGCGAAGCCGAATACTTCGCCAGCGCCAAGCCCAACGACCAGGCACGCCTGCTCCAGGACTGGGCGGCGCAGCCCGACCCTGCCCGGCTGGCCCTGCTCACTTCGTTGCAGCAAGGCCGCATCAGCCCCGACGACAGCCGCAAGCTGCGTCTGAACAACCGCCTGCGCGGCCTGGTGGACAACGCCCTGGCCAGCCATCAACTGCTCAGCGATGATGCGAACATCCGCCTGCAGGCCGCGCAACAACTGCAAAAGAGCGCACAACCGGCCCAGGTCGCCTTCCTCGACCGCCAATACGCCCAGGAAAAAGACGACAGCGTCCACGCCGCCCTCGGCCTGGCCCTGGCCAACCTGCAACTGGCCGCCGCCGAACCTTCGGTACGTCTCGCCGCCGTGCGCCTGCTCGGCGAAACCGGCGATCCCATGGCCCGCACCCGCCTCGAAGCTCTGCTCGACCCGGCCGTGGAAAGCGACGCCACAGTGCGCACCGCCGCCGAAACCAGCCTGGCCCAGGTCAAGCGCAAGCTGCTGGTCGGCGAACTGCTCGGCCAGGCCTTCAGCGGCCTGTCCCTGGGCTCGATCCTGCTCCTGGCCGCCCTCGGCCTGGCGATCACCTTCGGCCTGCTCGGGGTGATCAACATGGCCCACGGCGAGATGCTCATGCTCGGCGCCTACACCACCTACGTGGTGCAGATCATGGTCCAGCGCTACGCCCCGGGTGCCCTGGAGTTCTACCCGCTGCTGGCGCTGCCGGTGGCCTTCGCCGTGAGTGCCGGGGTCGGTATGGCCCTGGAGCGCACGGTGATCCGCCATCTGTATGGCCGCCCGCTGGAAACCCTGCTGGCGACCTGGGGCATCAGCCTGATCCTGATCCAGGCCATCCGCCTGATCTTCGGTGCGCAGAACGTCGAGGTGGCCAACCCGGCCTGGCTGTCCGGCGGCATCCAGGTGCTGCCGAACCTGGTGCTGCCGTGGAGCCGCATCGTGATCATCGGCTTCGCCCTGTTCGTCGTGCTGCTGACCTGGCTGCTGCTGAACAAGACCCGCCTCGGCCTCAACGTCCGAGCCGTCACCCAGAACCGCAACATGGCCGCCTGCTGCGGCGTGCCGACCGGGCGCGTCGATATGCTCGCCTTCGGCCTCGGCTCCGGCATCGCCGGGCTCGGTGGCGTGGCCCTGAGCCAGATCGGCAACGTCGGCCCGGACCTCGGCCAGAGCTACATCATCGACTCGTTCCTGGTGGTAGTGCTCGGCGGCGTCGGGCAACTGGCCGGCAGCCTGTGGGCCGCCTTCGGTCTGGGCATCGCCAACAAGTTGCTGGAGCCGCAGATCGGTGCGGTGCTCGGCAAGATCCTCATCCTTGCGCTGATCATTCTGTTCATCCAGAAGCGTCCGCAAGGCCTGTTCGCCCTCAAGGGACGGGTAATCGACTGATGAACCAGCCACTGCTTGTTACTGCCGCGCAAAAAGCCGGACCACGGCTGTCCCTTGGCATCGGCGCCGTCGTGCTGCTGGTGCTGATCGCCCTGCCGCTGCTGTCGCTGCTGCCCGACGGGCACAGCCTGCAGGTCTCGGCCTACACCCTGACCCTGGTCGGCAAGATCCTCTGCTACGCCATCGTCGCCCTGGCCCTCGACCTGGTCTGGGGCTACGCCGGCCTGCTGTCCCTCGGCCACGGCCTGTTCTTCGCCCTCGGCGGCTATGCCATGGGCATGTACCTGATGCGCGAAGCCGCCGGCGATGGCCTGCCGGCGTTCATGAGCTTCCTGTCGTGGACCGAACTGCCCTGGTACTGGGCCGGCACCCAGCATTTCGCCTGGGCCATGTGCCTGGTGGTGCTGGCGCCGGGGTTGCTGGCGCTGGTGTTCGGCTACTTCGCCTTCCGTTCGCGGATCAAGGGCGTGTACTTCTCGATCATGACCCAGGCCCTGACCTTCGCCGGCATGCTCCTGTTCTTCCGCAACGAGACCGGTTTCGGCGGCAACAACGGCTTCACCAACTTCCGCACCCTGCTCGGCTTCGACATCACCTCGCAAGGCACCCGGGCGGTGCTGTTCCTGCTCACCGTGGCCTTGCTGGCGGGCAGCCTGTTCCTCGGTTGGCGCCTGGCGCAAAGCAAGTTCGGCCGGGTCCTCACCGCCCTGCGTGACGCCGAGAACCGCCTGATGTTCTGCGGCTACGACCCGCGCGGCTTCAAGCTGTTCATCTGGGTGCTGAGCGCCGTGCTCTGTGGCCTGGCCGGGGCGCTGTACGTACCGCAGGTGGGCATCATCAACCCCAGCGAGATGTCGCCGACCAACTCCATCGAAGCCGCCGTGTGGGTCGCCCTGGGCGGACGCGGCACGCTGATCGGGCCGCTGCTCGGCGCCGGCCTGGTCAACGGCATGAAGAGCTGGTTCACCGTGGCCTTCCCGGAGTTCTGGCTGTTCTTCCTCGGCGCGCTGTTCATCCTGGTCACCCTGTACCTGCCCAAGGGCGTGGTCGGCCTGCTGAAGAAAAGGGGCGAACAATGAGATTCCCGTCGATCCATCCCGAATTCATGCTGGAACCGATCATCGACGAAGGCAGCGGCCGCGATGCCATCGGCCTTGGCCAGGCGGTGACGCCGGGCCTGAATGCCCGCCACGGCACGGTGCTGACCCTGGAAGACATCAACGTCAGCTTCGACGGTTTCAAGGCCATCAATGGCCTCAACCTGTACATCGGCGTCGGCGAACTGCGCTGCATCATCGGCCCCAACGGTGCCGGCAAGACCACCATGATGGACGTGATCACCGGCAAGACCCGCCCCACCAGCGGCAAGGCCTGGTTCGGCGACACCCTCGACCTGACCCGCATGAGCGAAGTGCAGATCGCCCAGGCCGGGATCGGCCGCAAGTTCCAGAAACCCACGGTGTTCGAAGCGCTGAGCGTGTTCGAGAACCTGGAACTGGCGCAGAAGACCGACAAGTCGGTATGGGCCTGCCTCGCCGCGCGGCTGAATGGCGAACAGCGTGACCGCATCGACGAAGTGCTGGCCACCATTCGCCTGGACGCTTCGCGCAATCGCCCGGCGGGGCTGCTGTCCCACGGCCAGAAGCAGTTTCTCGAAATCGGCATGCTGTTGATGCAGGACCCGCAGTTGCTGCTGCTCGACGAGCCGGTGGCGGGCATGACCGACGCCGAAACCGAGTTCACCGCCGAGCTGTTCAAGAGCCTCGCCGGCAAGCATTCGCTGATGGTGGTGGAGCACGATATGGGCTTCGTCGGCAGCATCGCCGACCATGTCACCGTGCTGCACCAGGGCAGTGTGCTGGCGGAAGGGTCGCTGGAGCAGGTGCAGGCGGATGATCGGGTGATCGAGGTTTATCTGGGGCGGTGACCGGCGCTGGATCGCGGCGCTCCCATCGCTGGCAACGCCAGCTCCCACAGAGTTCGGTGTCGCTGCTGATCTTGTGGGAGCTGGCGTTGCCAGCGATGGGGACAACACGGACTCATAGGACAACAACATGCTGAAAATCGATTCCCTGCACCAGTACTACGGCGGTAGCCATATTCTCCGCGGCCTGTCCTTCGAAGCGAAGGTCGGCGAGGTCACCTGCCTGCTCGGCCGCAACGGCGTGGGCAAGACCACCCTGCTGCGCTGCCTGATGGGCCTGCTCCCGGCGCGCGAAGGCAGCGTGACCTGGGAAGGCCAGGCGATCACCCAGCTCAAGCCGCACCAACGGGTCCAGGCCGGTATCGCCTACGTGCCCCAGGGCCGCGAGATCTTCCCGCGCCTGACCGTCGAGGAAAACCTGCTGATGGGCCTGTCACGCTTCGGCGCCAGCGAGGCGAAGAAGGTGCCGGAATTCATCTACGAGCTGTTCCCGGTATTGCTGCAGATGAAGCACCGCCGTGGCGGCGATCTGTCCGGCGGCCAGCAGCAGCAACTGGCCATCGGCCGCGCCCTGGCCAGCCGCCCGCGCCTGCTGATCCTCGACGAACCCACCGAAGGCATCCAGCCCTCGGTGATCAAGGAAATCGGTGCGGTGATCGGCAAGCTGGCGGCCCGCGGCGACATGGCGATCCTGCTGGTGGAGCAGTTCTACGACTTCGCCGCCGAGCTGGCCGACCAGTACCTGGTGATGTCCCGCGGCGAAATCGTCCAGCAGGGCCGTGGTGAAAACATGGAAGCCGAAGGTGTGCGCGGGCTGGTAACCATTTAATCTGGCGGCCTGCCCCCGCCTGTGGATAACCGCCATGCCTCACACCCTTCGCGACGCCGTGCCCGCCGACCTGCCGGGCATCCGCGCCATCTACAACGACGCCGTGCTCAACACCACGGCGATCTGGAACGAACAACCGGTGGACCTGGCCAACCGCCAGGCCTGGTTCGACGCACGGCAGGCTCAGGGTTATCCGATCATCGTGGCCGTGGATGAGGCAGGAGCAGTGGCCGGCTACGCCTCGTTCGGCGACTGGCGGCCGTTCGAGGGTTTTCGCCATACCGTGGAGCATTCGGTGTACATCCATGCCGACCAGCGGGGCCATGGGTTGGGGCCGAAGTTGATGGAGGCGCTGATCGAGCGGGCTCGCCAGTGTGGCAAGCATGTGATGGTGGCGGCGATCGAGAGCGGCAATGCTGCGTCGATCCGCCTGCATGAAAAGCTCGGGTTCAAGGTGGCCGGGGAGATGCCGCAGGTGGGGGTGAAGTTCGGGCGGTGGCTGGATCTGACATTCATGCAGTTGGTGCTGAATCCGGGGGCTTTGCCGCCCAGTTGATGTCGCATCCAAGGGCCTCATCGCCGGCAACGCCGGCTCCCACAGGTTCAGCGGTGCACGCGGTCCCTGTGGGAGCCGGCGTTGCCGGCGATGAGGCCCTGAAGGTCACTGCACAAACCGCCCCAGCCGCTGGCGCAACATATCGTTCTCACTACGCAACTGCTGCACCTCCTCCAGCAACTCCAGGGCCAGCGCCACCCCTTCCCATTCCAGTTCCAGCTCCGCGTGCAGCCTGGCTGCACGCTTGGCCAGCACCGGCGAGCGGTCGTCGAACAACCAGTCCTCCGGTGTTCGCCCTGAAGGTTCAACGATGCCGTGTTCGACGATTTCCATCACGCAGTCGGCCGTGAGATCGGCTTCCTGGCAGAAGGTACGCATATCCAGCTGAACGATCAGGGTACTACTCATGGTCATTTACTCCATTGAGCTCGCGGGTTGAACCCGGCCTTCTCCGACAGTTTGTTCCACAGTTCACGAGTGGCGGCGTCCGACTGCGCCGGCATCACCACCTTCAGTTGCGCGTACAGGTCGCCGCGCTGGCCCTGCTTGTTGGCCAGGCCCATGCCCTTGATCCGCAGGCGCTGGCCGCTCTGGCTGTCCGGGCGGATGGTCAGGTTGACCTTGCCGGTCAGGGTCGGCATTTCCACCTTGGTGCCCAGCGCCGCTTCCCACGGCGCCAGCGGCACGGTGATGATCAGGTCATGACCTTCGACATCGAACAGCGGGTGCGGTGCGAAACGGACGATCAGGTACAGGTCGCCATTGGCACCACCGCCGACACCCGGCGCGCCCTGGCCCTTGAGGCGGATGCGCTCGCCGTCGGTCACCCCGGCGGGGATCTTGACGTTGAGGGTCTTGCTGGTGTCGCCGGTGCGCTGGCCCATGGCGTTGTGCTGGGGCACCTGGAAACTGATCTTCTTCGACTCGTTGGCCAGGGTTTCCTCAAGGAATACCGCCAGTTCCATTTCCACGTCCTGCCCCCGCCGACCGGCACTGCGCTGCTGTTGACCACGGCCGAACGGACTGCCGCTGCCACGACCGTTCGATCCGAAGATCGAACTGAAGAAATCGGAAAAATCGCCACCGCCGAAGCCACCACCGCCAGCGCCACCGCGGCTTTCCCAGCCGGGCGGGGCCTGGAACGGCCGGCCGTGCTGGCCGCCGTACTTGCGGATCTCGTCGTATTCGGCGCGCTTGGCCGCATCGGAGAGCACTTCGTAGGCCTCGTTGGCCTCCTTGAACTTGTCTTCGGCGTCACGCTCTTTGCTGACGTCCGGGTGATACTTGCGGGCCAGCTTGCGGTAGGCGGTCTTGATCGCCTTGTCGTCCGCCGTCGGCTCAACGCCCAGTATCTTGTAATAGTCTTTGAAATCCATCGAAGGAATCACCGTCGGTTAAATGCACTGCCTGTGAAGATTGGGGTCAAGCATAGCCTTTCAAGGTGCCTGGGGGTTTGTCGCGTGGCAGATAATCGGTCTTGATTCTGCGCGCAACTGGCATAAACTGCGCGGCCGTTTTTCCCCCGGAACCGCCTCCATGACTCACGCATCCCCGGCCCGTGCCTGTGGTATCGACTTCGGCACGTCAAACTCCACCGTTGGCTGGCATCGCCCCGGTGAAGAGACGCTGATCGTCCTCGAAGACGGCAAGATCACCCTGCCTTCGGTGGTGTTCTTCAATATCGAGGAACGCCGCCCGGTCTACGGTCGCCTGGCCCTGCACGAATACCTGGAAGGCTACGAAGGGCGTCTGATGCGATCGCTGAAGAGCCTGCTCGGTTCCAAGCTGATCAAGCACGACACCAGCGTGCTGGGCACCGCCCTGCCGTTCAAGGACCTGCTGGGGATGTTCATCGGCGAACTGAAAAAGCGCGCCGAAGCCAATGCCGGTCGTGAGTTCGAGCAAGTGGTGCTGGGCCGTCCGGTGCATTTCGTCGATGACGACCAGGCCGCCGACCAGGAGGCCGAGGACACCCTGGCCGAGGTAGCACGCAAGATCGGCTTCAAGGACGTGTCCTTCCAGTACGAACCGATCGCCGCGGCCTACGACTACGAGTCGGGGATCGAGCGTGAAGAGCTGGTGCTGATCGTCGACATCGGCGGTGGTACCTCGGACTTCACCCTGATCCGCCTGGCCCCGGAGCGCCACATGCTCGACGACCGCCAGGACGATATCCTCGCCACCGGTGGCGTGCATATCGGCGGTACCGACTTCGACAAGCAGCTCAGCCTGCAAGGCGTGATGCCGCTGTTCGGCTACGGCAGCCGGATGAAAAGCCAGGCGCTGATGCCCACCAGCTATCACCTCAACCTGGCCACCTGGCACACCATCAACTCGGTGTACTCGCAGAAATCCCAGCTGGCCCTGGGCAGCATGCGCTACGACATCGAAGACACCCTGGGCATCGACCGTCTGTTCAAGTTGATCGAAGAGCGCGCCGGGCACTGGCTGGCGATGGAAGTGGAAACGACCAAGATCGAACTGACCCACGCGCAGAACCGCCTGGTCGACCTCGGGCGGATCGAGAAGGATCTGCAGGTTGACCTGACCCGGGCGCTGTTCGAGGCCTCGATCGACAACCTGCTGGAGCGGGTACGCGGCAGCGTCGATGAACTGCTGCTCAAGGCGGGCGTAGGCGTGGAGCAGGTGGATACGGTGTTCTTCACCGGCGGTTCCAGCGGCATCCCGGCACTGCGCCAGAGCGTGGCGGCGATGCTGCCGAATGCGCGGCATGTGGAAGGCAATATCTTCGGCAGTATCGGTAGCGGGCTGGCGATCGAGGCACGCAAGCGCTACGGCGCTTGACTTGAGGACCTCATCGCCGGCAACGCCGGCTCCCACAAGGTTCGCTGGTGTTCGCGGGACCTGTGGGAGCCGGCGTTGCCGGCGATGAGGCCAGATCAATCACAACAAGCCTCAGACCAGCTCCACCCGCTTCAACTCACTCTTCAGGTAGGCATAGTAGATCGGCCCCGCCACCACCCCCGGCAAGCCGAACGCCGCCTCGAACACCAGCATCGCCAGCAGCAATTCCCACGACTTGGCACTGATCTGCCCACCGACGATCCGCGCGTTGAGGAAGTACTCGACCTTGTGGATAACGATCAGGTAGCCCAGGGCCGCCACCGCCACCCAGATCGACAGCGACAACCCGACGATGGTGATCAGGGTGTTGGACATCAGGTTGCCGATCACCGGCAGCAGGCCGAGCAGGAAGGTCAGCACGATCAGGGTCTTGGTCAGCGGCAGGTGTACGCCGAACAGCGGTAGCACCACCGCCAGGAACACCCCGGTGAATACCGTGTTGAGCAGGGAGATCTTGATCTGCGCGAAGACGATGTTGCGGAACGCCTGGACCAGCAGCGACAAACGCTCGAACAGCGCCGCCGCCAGCGGTTTGCGCCGGGAGATGTCGGGGATGCGCTGCAAGGCGACGATGGCGCCGAGGATCATGCCGATCAGCAGGGTGACGAACATGTGCGCCGCACCCTTGCCCACCAGTTGCAGCTCGCCCAGGTGGCTCTTCAGCCATTCACCGATGGCCACCTTGAACTCGGCGGCGCTGGCCGGCAGGTAGGCGTCGACGAACGGCGGCAACTGGCCGCGGGCCTGATCCACCAGGAGCATGAAGCGATCCAGCGAGGCGCCGGGGTTTTCCGCTTCATGCAGGAGGAAGCTGATGGCACCGGCGAAGATCAGGGTCAGGGTGCTGACCACCAGGGTGCCCAGCAAGGCCACCGCCAGCCAGCGTGCCCGGGGCCCGGCGATCACATGCTGGAGTTTCGGCGTGAGCATGTTGACCAGCTCGAACACCAGCAGCCCGGCCAGCAGGCTCGGCAGCAGCTTGAGCGGCAGGACCAGCAACAATCCGGTGAATATGATGATCCAACTGGCCAGCACGACCTGACGCTGGGTAAAAGTCATACAACCTCAGACAGCCAATGACGACAAAGGCGGCAGTCTGCCAGCCTTCGCGGAACAGGCATAGGGGCGGGTGACAACAGACGACGGGCCATTGCCCTGGAGCAATGGCCTGTTGTCATGGCGGATCATTTTTTCTTCAGGCAGTCGCTCATGAAGGCCTTGCGCTCGTCGCCCTTGAGGGTCTTGGCGGTGGCGTCGGCGTTGCAGGTCTTCATCTTTTCCTGCTGGGTGGGGGCGGCGTTGGCCTTCAGGCAGGTGCTCATGAACGCCTTGCGCTCATCGCCCTTGAGGGCCTTGGCGGTGGCGTCGGCGTTGCAGGTCTTCATCTTTTCCTGCTGGGCGGTGGCGGCGAACCCCTGGGACGCCATCAGCAAGCCCAGCAACAGCAACGGCACACGCAGCATCTTCATGGTGACTCTCCTGATCGCCGCGATGGAGGCGCGGCCGTCAGTGGAGTTTAGACAAGATTTTTTACATGCCTGGCCGGACCTAGCACCCTGCGGCCTTGAGCCGTTCGGCGTGCTCGACGAACAGCCTCACCGGCTGCGCGCCCTTGCCCACTGCGCCGAGGGACTGGTTGACGATATCCAGGTGATCGAGGGGGTAGTCGTCGCCGATGACCTGGCCCAGGTGCGAACTGAAGCGCCCGACCATGCCGTCGCAATGGCCCTTCTCGCGCACGAAGGTGCGGGCGAACAGGCGGCAGAAGCGGTTGCTGCCATCCAGGCGGTTCAGCCCGCGGTCGGTGATACCCGGCTTGAGCACGCCGGACCAGGAGTAATAGCGCACGCCGTTGACCTGCGCCGGCCCCTCGCCGCCCCAGGTGTCGGGCAGGCCCTGTGGATAAAGCTGGTTGAAGCGGGCGACGCCGACCGAGGTCAGGGAAAGATGCGAGGCATGCACATCGATGGGCAATTTAGCGCCCTTCCAGCCGGTCTCCAGCACCTCGATCAGCCACGCCACGCCGTGCAACAGGGCCTTGAGCAAGCGGCCACGCGCAGAATCGCCGGGGTACTCGCGCTCGAAGTAGTCGGCCAGCTCCGAGCCATGGTTGGGGCCGGCGATGGAGGTGACCGACGCCACCCACTCCGGGCGCTTCGCCGCCACGTAGCGGGCGGCCAGCGCGCCCTGGCTGTGACCGAGCAGGTTGACCTTGTCGACGCCGGTGCGCTGGCGCAGCTCCTCGACGATGCGCAGCAGCTGCTCGCCACGCACCTCGCTGCTGTGCAGTGGCGACACCTGCACCGGATACACCTGCGCCCCGCCCCGGCGCAGGGCCGTGACGATGCCGAACCAGTAGGGATAGAGCAGCAGGCGGACAAAGCCGAGCATGCCCGGCACCAGCACCAGTGGATAACGCGTGGCAAGGGCTTGCGACATGGCGGCTCCCGGTCCATGGACTTGTCGGCCAACCCTACAGGCGAAACGATGGCAATCGCAATCGAACTCCCGTCGCCGCTTGCGGTTCCAAATTCGTATCGGGCCAAGACGGCCTACTACGAGGAAGTTCGACCATGTACAAGCACGCCCTGGCAGCACTTCTGGCAAGCGCCACCCTGATCGGTTGCAGCAGCCATCCGGAAAACCCGGTTGACCACGTGACCTACCGCGACCAGCCGCTGGTCAAGCAGGTGGAGAACGGCATGACCATGCAGAAGGTCATCGCCATTGGCGGTAGCCCGTCCACGGTCATCGACCTGCCCCACGGCGGTACCTGCAACAACTACATCCTCAACCGCGAAGGTCATCAACAGCCGTACTTCGTGCGCTTCGACGCCACCGGCCATGTCGACGACAAGGGCTTCAAAACCTGCGAACAACGCGAGCAAGACCGCCGTGAAGGTCGCGGCTGATAAAACTTTTGCCGCCTCGTCGCACTCGTACCTGATGTAGCGACCGCGCCCACAGAGCGCGGCGCGCCCGTTTTCTTCCAGCCTGGAGAATGAAATGAGCACCGTAGAACTGACCGATGTGAAAACCCTGCGCGACCGCGCCCGCCAGCATGTCGAGCAAGGCGCCGTGACCGAAGGCTACAGCGCCGACCGCCAGACCATCCTGCGTCTGCTCAACGAGTCGCTGGCCACCGAATGGGTCTGCACCCTGCGCTACAAGCGCCACTACTACATGGCCAGCGGGATCAAGGCCAGCGTCGCCGCGGCGGAGTTCCTTGAACACGCCAACCAGGAGCAGGAGCATGCCGACAAGCTGGCCGAGCGCATCGTGCAGTTGGGCGGCGAGCCGGACCTGAACCCGGACAACCTGAGCAAGAACTCCCATGCCCAGTACGTCGCGGGCAAGAACCTGAAGGAAATGGTCCTGGAGGACCTGGTGGCCGAGCGCATCGCCATCGACAGCTATCGGGAGATCGTGCGCTTCATCGGCGATAGTGATCCGACCACGCGGCGTATCTTCGAGGACATCCTGGCTCAGGAAGAAGAGCATGCCGACGATATGGCGGACCTGCTGCAAGGCCTCTGATTCTTCTGTTGTTCTTACCGGCCTCATCGCTGGCAAGCCAGCTCCCACAAGGATTGCATGCACCGCTAAACCTGTGGGAGCTGGCTTGCCAGCGATGAGGCCCTCACTTATTTCACTGTCTTGGGCGCCTTGCCCGCCCGCATCTGCTCCAGCAACGGCGTACAACGGTTCGGCTCATCCCCGCTGCTCGGCGCAACCAGCGCCAGCAACCCCGCCGCCGGCCCGGCCACCACACCCAGCGCCACCATCCCCGCCCCGCGCAATGCCAGCGGTACCGCCTGCACCCCGGCCGACGGCTTGGCGAAGGAGCCCCGCACATACAGCGGCGAACGCAGCGAGAACAGGCGCAGCCCCTTGGACTCCGGGTTGATCTTCAGGTCCAGTTGCTCGGCGGCGAAGTTGGCCGTGCCGGTCACGTAGATCACCGCGTTCTCGGTGTCGAAGACGAACAGCCGGATGGTCGCCAGGCCATCCTTGATGCCCACGTCGGAGGCCGCGCAGTTGATCTTCACCTCATTGTCGCCGAACAGCTTGCCAACCACGTAGTTGCCCACGTTGAGCCCGGCGATTTCCATCAGCCCGCGGCTGACCGCGCCATCGTTGATCAGCAGCTTGAGGTCGCCATTGGAGGTGCCCAGCAGGGCCGCCACCGAGTTGCCGCGGCCGCTGAGGTCGGCATCGCCGTTGAGCGCGCCAAAGCTGGTCTTCATCGGTTCGAAGGTAGGGAACAGCTGCTTGAGCTTGAGATCCCGCGCGGTCAGCTTGGCTCGCCCTTGCATCGGCGTGCTGCGCCCGTCGAGGCGTACCTGCATGGCCAGCTTGCCGCCGGCCACGCCGAAGGACAGTGGTTCAAGACGCAGCAAGCCGTCGTCCAGGACCAGATGGGTGTCGAGATCGGTAAAGGGCAGCTCCGCCGTCTGCACGATGCGCTTGCCGGTGAAGGTCACGTCGGCATCCATGGCCCGCCAGCGCTCGGTGCGGAATTCTTCCACCGGCAGGACCTTGTCCCCCGGCTGCTTGGCCGCACCGCCACGGTTTTTCTGCTGGGCATTGGAGTCGGCACCGATCAGCGGGGCGAGGTCCTTGAACAGCAACTGGTTGGACACCAGCTTGCCGGTCAGCTTGGGCCGCGGCTGGCTGGCGACGAAGGCCAGGTCGCCATGGATATCGCTGTCGCCGATCTTGCCGTTGAAGCCCTCGTAGCGGAACAGCGCCCCGCCCGGCTCGTGCAGCTTGGCAATGAGGCGGCCGTCGGTCTGGTATGGCGGGGTGTCCGGCAAGGTGACGCCGGTCAGCGGGTAGAGATTGCCGAGGCTGGCACCGGACAGCTTCAGGCGCAGGTCGAGAGCACCGAGATTGCGCGGGTCGGTCAGGGTGCCGGCGACGATGGCGCGGGTCTTGGCGATGCGCACATCCACCTGGACCGGGAACGGCTGGGTCGCATCCTGCAGCGCCAGCAGGCCGCCGATCTTGCCCTCGCCGTTCAACGCCTCGCCTTTGTAGGTGCCTTTGGCCTTGAAGGCGAAGGCGTAGTCCTGGGCGTTACCGTGCTCCTTGGCGGTCTTCTCGGCGGCGCTCTTGCCGACGATGTCGCTGAACGGAATCGGCTTGCCCAGCGGATCGACCTGTACCTGGACGTTGGTCTTCAGGGTGGCGTCATCGAAGCTGACCTGGCCCTTGTCGAAGCCGATGGCGCCGATATCCAGCACCCAGTTCGACGGCTCGGCATTTTCATCCTTGGGTGCGAAATCGAAGGTCCAGTTGGCCCGGCCATCGGCCAGGCGCTTGAGGCTGGCGGTGGGCAGCTTGAGGTCGATACGCGGGATAACGATGCGCTGGGCCAGCAAGGGCAGCGGCGACAGGCGGAAGTCGACCTGCTGCAGGCCGACCATCTGCGGCTCCTTGAGCCAGTCGGGGTTGCCCAGGGTCAGGTCCTGGGCGGTGAACGCCGGCCAAGGCACCCAGGCCCGCCAGCCACCTTCCTCGGGTTCGCGACGCCAATGCACCGACAGGTCGCCGTTGATGGCGAAGGGCCGATGCAGCGCTTCGGAGACCTTGTCGTTGAGCAGTGGCTTGATCCGGTTCCAATCGAAGGTGGCGATGAAGATCACCAGCAGCGCCACGATCAGCGCAAGGCTGGCGAGGGTCCAGGTGATGATTTTGGCGGGGCGCGTCATTGCACGGTTCTCCAGTAAAGCAAGGCAGGCAGCGTGCGTGAGCCACGCACTTGTACTTGGGACTGATGAAACGCCGAGGGGTTTTACCCGAAATGATCGATCACAAGGATTTTTCCTGACCGTACTGACAGTTTCAGCTGACAGAGCGATGAAATTTCTGTCAGTCCCGCCAGGCAATTCCTACTAACTCACTCGGAAAAGGCCCGGACTAGAGCGGTCGGCGGAATATATCAATCCCGTTGATTGTTACCATTATCTTTATGAACTTTTCTATCCAATTTCCAAGAGTAGCATTGGCTTCGTACCCACTTTGTTGCCCTCCCCAAGGAGAACCAAATCATGAAACGCCAATTGCTGCTTAGCCTTGCCCTCTCTGTCCTGGCCGCCAACGCCCTTGCCGTACCGGCTGCCGACCAACACCTGTCCGCCGAAGCCCGTTCCAGCTCGGCAACCGTTTCCCAGTCGCTGAACACCCTGGCTGAAGGTGGTTCCGACCGTGTGATCGAACGCGCCAACCGTGTTGCCGAAGGTGGTTCCGACCGTGTGATCGATCGTGCCAACCGCGTTGCCGAAGGCGGTTCTGACCGTGTGATCGACCGTGCCAACCGTGTCGCCGAAGGTGGTTCCGACCGTGCAATCGAACGCGCCAACCGTGTTGCCGAAGGTGGCTCCGACCGTGCCATCGAACGCGCCAACCGTGTTGCCGAAGGTGGCTCCGACCGTGTGATCGAACGTGCCAACCGTGTTGCCGAAGGTGGTTCGGATCGCGCCATCGAACGTGCCAACCGCGTTGCCGAAGGTGGTTCGGATCGCCTGGTCGAACGCAACAGCCGGTTGAGCTGATGCCTATGCGCGAAAATAACAGCTCACCCTGCGCAACCCCCTCCCCTCCGAGGCCCGGTCCACTGACCGGGCTTTGTTTTTCCGGCCCCGGCCTTTAGAGTGCTGAACCTGTTTCACACGAACGAACCCGC
Source organism: Pseudomonas sp. FG98 (assembly GCF_057808595.1). Taxonomy (NCBI): domain Bacteria; kingdom Pseudomonadati; phylum Pseudomonadota; class Gammaproteobacteria; order Pseudomonadales; family Pseudomonadaceae; genus Pseudomonas; species Pseudomonas sp. FG98. The sequence goes on from NZ_JBMDIJ010000038.1 coordinate 37,467, forward strand.
CATGCTGCCGCGCGCCGAACAGAAGCAACAGACTCGCCATGCCCTGCTGGACGCCGCCCGCCAACTGATGGAAAGCGGTCGCGGTTTCGGCAGCATCAGCCTGCGCGAAGTAGCTCGCACTGCCGGCATCGTGCCCACCGGTTTCTACCGCCACTTCGATGATATGGACCAGTTGGGCCTGGCCCTGGTCCGTGAAGTCAACGAAACCTTCCGCCAGACCATCCGCATGGTTCGCCACAACGAAATCGAACTGGGCGGCATCACCGACGCTTCGGTGCGCATCTTTCTCGATGTGGTCGCGGCCAACCGTGCGCAGTTCCTGTTCCTCGCCCGCGAGCAATACGGCGGTTCACAGCCCGTGCGCCAGGCGATCGCCCGCTTGCGCGAAGGCATCAGCTCCGACCTCGCCGCCGACCTCGGCAGCATGCGCCGCTGGCAGCATCTCGACACAGCGGCCCTTGAGGTGATAGCTGACCTGGTGGTGAAGACCGTATTCGCCACCCTGCCGGAGCTGATCGACCCGCCCGCCGTGCTGGTCGAAGGCCAGCTCAGCGCCGAAGCCAAGATCGTCCAGCAACTGCGCTTCATCTTCGTCGGTGCGCGGCATTGGCAGGGCCTGGGCAACCCGACCTGAGCCCGGTGCCATGGGGACATTTCCTGCTACCATGCGCGCCAACGCAATGACGGCGATGACCCTTTTCCATGTCCGAACTTTCCCCTGCCCAGTCCTCCCTGCTCGCTGAAGTCCAGCAACACTTCGACCGACGCATCGTGCCGCTCTGGGAAGGCCCGGGGTGGAACCCGGACATGGCCCTGCCCTTCGAGGCCCTCGACCCGGCGCACCAGCCGCTGCCGGTGCAGCGCTACCGGGCCATGGCCTGCGCCCGCCAGCTCTACCTGTTCAGCAGCCGCATCGACCAGCCGGGCGCCGCCGAGCGCGCCGCTGCATTGTTCCGCTCGCTGCAACGGCATTTCCACGATGCCGAGCATGGCGGCTGGTTCTACAGCATCGATGCCCAGGGCAAGCCGCTGGACCGGCGCAAGGATCTCTACACCCACGCGTTCATCGTCTTCGCCTGCGCGCACTACTGGGACAAGTCCCGCGACAGCCTGGCGGAATCGACCCTGAATGCCGCGCTGAGCGTGGTGACCGAACGCTTCGCCAATGACGATGGCCTGTACGAGGCCAGCCTCGGCGAAGACTGGTCGGACCTGGGCAGCGGCCCTCTGCAGAACCCGTTGATGCACCTGGCCGAAGCCTTCCTCGCCACCCTGGCCGTGCGGGAGGATGCCGCGGTACAGGCGGCATTGCTGGCACTGGTCGAGGGCATGCAGCAACAGTTCGTCGATCCGCAGCACGGCGTGATGCTGGAGAAGCCGCGAGGGGCTGTGGATAACTGGTTCGAGCCGGGGCATCAGTTCGAGTGGTTCTTCCTGCTGGACACCTCGCCGCTGCTCAAGGGCACGGCGCTGCATGGCTCGCTGGAACGGGCCTTTGCCTTCGCTGAAGAACGTGGCGTCAAGGACGGGGCGGTGCTGGCGATGCTCGACGAGAACGGCAACGTGCGCGATGCAACGCAGCGGATCTGGGCCCAGGCGGAGTATCTGCGGGCGCTGGCCTTGCGGGCGGATGGTGGGGAGAAGCTGGATGGTCAGCTACAGGCCTTGAGGCAGCGGTTCCTGCATGAGGGGGGCTGGTTCGAGTGTCGGGATGGTGAGGGCAAGGTCAGCCGGGAGGATATGCCGTCGACCACGCCCTATCACCTTGCGACCTGCCTGGAAGGCTTGCAGCGTCTGGACTGACGCTATCGCCGGCAAGCCGGCTCCCACAGGGTCTGCGCCGCTCGCGAGAACACTGCTGTACCTGTGGGAGCTGGCTTGCCAGCGATTAGGCCCTCAAAGGCAACTCAATCCTTGCGGGTAATCGAGAACCCCGCCCAGTCCTGGCTCACCGGCATCAGTTCCAGGTTGTTGATATTGATATGCGCCGGCTGGTTGAGAATCCAGAAGATGGTCTCGGCGATATCCTGCGGCTGGATCGGCTCGGCACCCGCGTAGGTGGCGTCGTAGCGGCTCTGGTCACCGCCGAAGCGCACCAGCGAGAACTCGCTTTCACACAGTCCCGGCTCGATATTGGTCACCCGAACCCCGGTGCCGCGCAGGTCGCAGCGCAGGCTGAGAGAGAACTGGCCGACGAACGCCTTGGTGCCGCCATACACATGGCTGCCCGGGTACGGGTAGTTACCCGCCACCGAACCGACGTTGAGGATGGTCGCGCCACGGCCGTGGGCGATCAGGCGTGGCAGCAGCAGGCGGGTGCTGTACATCAGGCCCTTGATGTTGGTATCGACCATGGTTTCCCAGTCATCCAGGTCGCACTTCGGCGCCGGGTCCGCGCCCAGGGCCAGGCCGGCGTTGTTGATCAGGCCGCGCAGCTTGGCGAAGGCCGGTGGCAGGCTGGCGATCGCCTCCTCCATGGCCTTGCGGTCACGGACATCCACGACCAGCCCGTGTACCTCGGTCTGTTTCGAGAGTTCTGCACAGAGTGCGTCGAGACGCTCCTGGCGGCGACCGGTCAGCACCAGCGACCAGCCTGCCTCGGCGAAACGGCGGGCGCAGGCTTCGCCGAAGCCGGAAGTGGCACCGGTGATGAATACGGTGGAAGTCATGGGGGTATCTCCTTGGATCACGGCAAGAGGACGGCAGGCCCTGAAGCATGCCCGGCCAATGGCCATGGGGCAAGCCGTTCCTGGCCCTGGACAAAAAACGATCAACCGGCGCAAAGCCTTGCGGCAGAAGGCTCCGGCGCAGGTGTGCGCACCTTATCCACAGGCCCTTCCACACAGATTGGGGGCAACTGTATAACCCGGCGGCGGCCTCGCGGAGCAAGTCATCCACAGGCTGAACGTCGCGCGCATGTGGATTGCACAGCAATGACGAGAGCCTGCCCCCTTGCCGTGCATTGGGGAAAACTTCGCTGATGGCGCAACGCCTCTAACTGTGCGGCCTGGCAGCGTCTTTCCAAGGCTTGCTCACAGAGTTATCCACAGCCTTTAATCAATCATTCGGCCCTGTTCGATAGTGCAATTTCGAACTTGACAAATAACCTCTCAGCATCTTCGAAAGTTAGTGTTCAAAAAATGAGCACACTCCTGAAAGCCACGTAATTCAAGGCCTTCAGCCAATCATCACCAAGTTACCCACAATCACTTCCACATGAATCGTGGACAACTTGAATAACATGGAAAACAACCGCTTACAGTTGAAACATGGCATATAGCCATCAATCGATCGGAGTACTTTTCCACATTCTTGTGGAAAACCCCATGATGAACAACGGCGCTTGCCGACAGCGACGGACTTTCATCCACAGGGCTTACTGGACCTTGCGATTGGTGTCTTCGAGGCGGCGTTGCAACTCGCCAATCTGCCGGGTCTGCTCGTCCACGGTGCGACGCAGATCCTGGATATCGCTGGCGTTCTGGTTGAGGGTGTCGCGCATCTTCTTCAGGTCGGCCACGCTGACACCGGAGTCGTGCAGGGTGTGGCTCATGCCGGATTCGCGGTGGATCGCGGCGAGGTTATCGGAAGACGAGGCGGAAGAATCGATCTGGACCTTGGCCGCTTCCTCGGCCTGCGCGGCCAGGCTGCCGAACAGCAGGCCGCAGGCGAGGATCGCGGGGGTGATCAGGGAGCGGATGGACATCGCATGGGTTCCTTGTGCAGCGTCGAAACGGTACACGGGGTACGACTGTCCGGTTTTATCTTGAGTTCCTTGTAAACCTCGATGGCCTCATCGCCGGCAACGCCGGCTCCCACAGGTTCAGCGGCGCACGCGATATCTGGGGGAGCCGGCGTTGCCGGCGATGAACTGCAACCTGCCCTCAGTGCCCGCCAAGATAGGCGTTGCGCACCTCCTCGTTGACCAGCAGCTCCTGCCCCGTGCCGCTCAGGCGGATCTGCCCGTTGACCATCACATAGGCGCGGTCCGACAGCTTCAGCGCGTGGTTGGCGTTCTGCTCGACGAGGAAGATGGTCATGCCGCTCTTCGCCAGCTCGCGCAGTGTGGAGAAGATCTGCTTGACCACGATGGGCGCCAGGCCCAGCGACGGTTCGTCGAGCAGCAACAGCTTCGGCCGGCTCATCAGCGCCCGGGCGATGGCGAGCATCTGCTGCTCGCCGCCGGACATGGTCATGGCCCGCTGGTTACGCCGCTCCTTGAGCCGCGGAAACAGCTCGTACATGCGCTGCATGTCCTCGTCGGCGTGTTTGTCGCCGATGGGGATGGTGCCCATCATCAGGTTTTCCTCGACGGTCATGTCGGGGAAGACCCGCCGCCCTTCCGGCGACTGGGCGATACCGTTGGAGGCGATGTAGTGGGACGACTTGTGGGTGATGTCGGTGCCGCGATAGATGATCTTGCCGCCAGCCGCCCGCGGCTGGCCGAAGATCGACATCAGCAGGGTCGACTTGCCGGCGCCGTTGGAGCCGATCAGGCTGACCGTCTCGCCCTCGTTGATGTGCATCGAGACCTTTTTCAGGGCCTGGATCGGTCCGTAGAACACGTCCAGGTCCTGCAGTTCGAGAATGGGTGCGCTCATACCAGCTCCTCTTCGTCAGCACCCAGGTAGGCGGCGATCACGGTCGGGTTGTTGCGGATGTCCTGCGGCTTGCCTTCGGCGATCACGTTGCCGTGGTCGAGGACGACGATATGGTCGGAAATGCTCATGACCATGCCCATGTCGTGCTCGATCAGCACCACGGTGATGTCGTGCTGGTCGCGCAGCACCCGGATCATGCCGCTCAGGGCTTCGGTTTCCTGCGGGTTGAGGCCGGCAGCCGGTTCGTCCAGGCAGATGATCTTCGGCCGCGTGCACATGGCCCGGGCGATCTCCAGGCGGCGCTGCTGACCATAGGACAGCTCGCCGGCCAGGCGGTTGGCGCAGTCCACCAGGTCCACCACTTCCAGCCAGTAGAAGGCATGGTCGAGGGCGTCGCTTTCGGCCTTGCGGTAGGCCCTGGTATTCAGCACGCCGGCCAGCAGGTTGCGGTTGACCCACATGTGCTGGGCCACCAGCAGGTTCTCCACCACCGACATTTCCCGGAACAGGCGAATGTTCTGGAAGGTCCGCGCCAGGCCGGCACGGTTGACCAGGTGGGTACCGCCGAACATCTTGTAGCGCAGGCGGGTCAGGAAGCGGCTTGGCGAGACGAAATCGCCCAGCTGGAAGCGCTCGCCGAGCAACTGGATGACGTTGGTGTGCGAGCCGCGCACGTTGAGTTCGATCTTGCCACCGCTGGCCTTGTAGAAACCGGTCAGGCAGTTGAACACGGTGGTCTTGCCCGCGCCGTTGGGGCCGATCAGGGCGAAGATCTCGTTGCGCTTGACCTTCAGGCTGACATCGCTCAGCGCCTTGATCCCGCCGAACTGCATCATCAGGTTATCGACCGAGAGGATTACGTCGTCGCTCATGGCGCCACTCCTTTACGCGGGACCACACCGGCGCGGCTGATACGGATCAGTCCACGCGGTCGCCAGATCATCATCAGCACCATCAGCACGCCAAACAGCAGCACGCGGTATTCGGAGAAGCTGCGCAGCAGTTCCGGGGCCACGGTCAGGACGAACGCGGCGATCACCACGCCGACCGTCGAGCCCATGCCGCCCAGCACCACGATGGCGAGGATCAGCGCCGACTCGAAGAAGGTGAACGACGACGGGTTGACGAAGCCCTGGTAGCTGGCGAAGAACACCCCGGCAAGGCCCGCGGTGGAGGCGCCCAGGGTGAAGGCCGAGAGCTTGACCAGCACATGGTTGAGGCCCATGGAACGGCAGGCGATCTCGTCTTCGCGCAGGGCTTCCCAGGCGCGGCCCACCGGCATGCGGGTCAGGCGGTGCTTGATATAGAGCACGGCCAGCACGACCAGGAACAGCACGGTGTAGATGAAGATGAACTTGAGGTTGGCGTTGTATTCGAAGCCGAAGAACTCGTGGATCGGCACCCCGCCATCCTTGGCCCGACGGCCGAACTCCAGGCCGAGGAAGGTCGGCGACGGTACCGGCATGCCGTTCGGGCCACCGGTGAAGGACAGCCAGTTGTTCAGCACCAGACGAATGATCTCGCCGAAGCCCAGGGTCACGATCGCCAGGTAGTCACCGTGCATGCGCAACACCGGGAAGCCCAATATGCACCCCGCCAGCGCCGCAGCGATGGCCGCCAGCGGCAGCACGCTCCAGAAGCCCAGGCCGAGGTACTGGTAACCCAGGGCCAGGCCATAGGCACCGATGGCGTAGAAGGCCACGTAACCCAGGTCGAGCAGGCCGGCCAGGCCGACCACGATGTTCAGCCCGAGGCCGAGCAGCACGTAGATCAGGCCGAGGATGACCACGGTGAGCAGGTACTTGTTGGCGAAGATCGGGAAGACGATGGCGATGACGATCAGCGCCGGGATGATGTAGCGCAGGCGCGATTTATAGTCCGGCGCCAGTACGTGCACCCCCGAACCACCACTTTCGAAGCCATGGGCCATGCGCTGGCCGGCGGCGGTCTGCAGGAACAGGCTGATGGCCAGGCGCCCTACCATCACCCCGCCCACCAGCCAGGCCACGCGGCTCGGTTCGGCGTTGAAGCTGTAGCCATCGAGGACCACACCTACCACCGGACCGAAAACGATCAGGGCAAGAAAGCCGGCGACGATGGTGTCCAGCAGGGTACGTTTGATATCGAAACCGGAAGAAGCTGTTTTGGCAGTGGACATGTTCACACCTTAGCCACGAGCGGGCGACCCAGCAGGCCTTGGGGACGGAAGATCAGGATCAGCACCAGCAGCGAGAAGCTGAACACGTCCTTGTAGTCGGAGTTGACCAGGCCGGCGAACAGCGATTCGGAGATACCCAGGACGATCCCGCCGAGCATGGCGCCAGGCAGCGAGCCGATCCCGCCGAGCACTGCGGCGGTGAATGCCTTGATGCCGATGATGAAGCCGGCATAGAAGTCGAAGGTGCCGTAGTTCATGGTGATCAGCACCCCGGCCAGGGCAGCCATCACCGCACCGATGACGAACACGTAGGAGATCACCCGGTCGGTGTTGATCCCCAGGATCGAAGCCATCTTGCGGTCCTGCTGGGTGGCGCGGCACATGCGGCCGAGCTTGGTGTACTTGATCACGTAGGTGAGCAGGGCCATGCCGGCGAAGGCGGCGATGAGGATGAAGATCTTGGTGTAGGTCAGTTGTACGAAGCCGGTACCGACATCGAAGCGCCAGGCGCCTTCGAGCAGGGTCGGCACGCCTTGCTGGCGGGCGCCCTGGCTGATCTGCGCGTAGTTCTGCAGGATCAGCGAGATACCGATGGCGCTGATCAGCGGCGCCAGGCGAGTGGAGTTGCGCAGGGGCTTGTAGGCGATGCGTTCGATGGTGAAGCCGTAGACCCCGGTAACGACGATGGTGAACAACAGGGTTCCCAGCATCAGCAGCGGAAAGGACTCGATACCGAAATATGCCAGCAATGCCAGGCTGATCGCCGCCAGGTAAGCGGAGATCATATACACCTCGCCGTGCGCGAAGTTGATCATGCCGATGATGCCATAGACCATTGTGTAGCCGATGGCGATCAGACCATAGACGGACCCGAGGGTCAGTCCATTGATCAGTTGCTGCAGGAAAATTCCATCCATAACGCAATCTCACGTATTTGAGATTGCACAAGCGCCGACTACGGTGAGCCCCGGATGAAGCGGCCCTCGCAGCGCAGGTTTGTGCAGATCTACGAGAAAAGACAGGTACGGCGCGAAACCGGGCAACGGCCCGGACACTGAAGGCCCGGGCCCGCTGCGGTTGTTATTTTTGTTTTTCCAGTTGGTGGTACTTGCCGTTGGCGTCCCACTGGTAGACCACGTAGTCGGAGACGGTCAGGTCGCCCTTGCTGTCCCACTTCTTCTCGCCCATCACGGTTTTCACCGGGTTGGCCTTGAGCCACTTGGCAGCGTCTTCGCCCTTGTTCGACTTGGCGCCCTCGAAGCCGGCAGCCAGGGCCTGGATCGAGGCGTAGGCGTACAGGGTGTAGCCTTCCGGCTCGGTGCCGCCTTTGCGGAACTGCTCGACCACGTCCTTGCTGTCCGGCAGCAGGCGCGGGTCGGCGCCGAAGGTCATGTACACGCCGTTGGTGTATTGCGCACCGCCGGCAGTGGCGACCAGTTCGTCGGTGACGATGCCGTCGTCGGACATGAAGGCCACGTCCTTCAGACCCTGCTCACGCAGCTGACGGACCAGCGGACCGGCTTCCGGGTGCAGGCCGCCGAAGTAGACGACGTCGGCACCGGCGGCGCGGATCTTGGTGACCACGGCGCTGAAGTCTTTCTCGCCGCGGGTCAGGCCTTCGTACAGCACCGGCTTGACGCCGCGCTTCTCCAGTTGCGCCTTGGTCGCGTCGGCGAGGCCCTGGCCGTAGGTGTCCTTGTCGTGCAGGACCACGACTTTCTTGCCCTTGAGCACGTCGACGATGTAGTCGCCGGCGACGATGCCCTGCTGGTCGTCACGACCGCACATGCGGAACATGGCGCCGAGGCCGCGCTCGGTGACCTGCGGGTTGGTCGAGCCCGGGGTGATGGCGATCACGCCGGCTTCGTCGTACACCTCGGAGGCCGGGATGGTCGAGGACGAGCAGAAGTGGCCGACCACGCCGGCTACCTTGTCCTGGTCCACCAGGCGGTTGGCCACGGCCACGGCCTGCTTCGGTTCGCAGGCGTCATCGCCCTTGACCAGGACGATCTTCTCGCCGTTCACGCCGCCCTTGGCATTGATGGCATCGGCCGCAGCCTGGGCACCTTTCATGTACTGCTCGCCGAATGCTGCGTTGGCGCCGGTCATGGGACCTGCGACACCAATCTTCAGATCGGCCTGGACATACGAAGAAACGCCCAGCGCCGTGGCCACGGCGAGAGCGAGAAAGCCTTTCTTGTAAAACGTCTGCGACATGTGGTGGTGCTCCTGATGTTTTTTGAATTGGCACGACTCTTCGGCAAATCAGACTTCAGCAACTTGTTTCAGCCACTTGCCTAGAGCAAGGGCCGTGCCATCGGTTTTTCATTCGGAAAAAACTCGCACCGAGGTTTTCAGGCACACCGTTTCGGGCTTTCTTTACGGGTCGTGCAACCCCTGCCCAGACACAAAGAGCCACCTTCCGGAAGGGGAAGGCGCAACCCATGGATGCCATCATTGCAACCTCGCCGCGCGTTTACGTGCAACCGCCCTGTAACAGGATGCGTAACGGAACTGCACATCCGTGGTGCGCGACTGCTACAGCAAGCACCATAAGAGGCTAGACCGGGCTGGGAAAAACGCCGCTATAGGTAGTTCGCTACCGAACGAAGCAAGAATTCTGGCCACTGTCGGCGAGATACACTGGCAGAATGGGCAGCCTTGATGGCACATGTCCGAACTGGAGCCTTTTATGAGCGATAGCGCTTTCGCCGACCGCATCGTGCAAAGCCTGCTGGATACCGATTTCTACAAGCTGACGATGATGCAGGCGGTGTTGCACAACTACCCCAACGTCGACGTCGAGTGGGAGTTCCGCTGCCGTAATGGCGAAGACCTGCGCCCTTATCTGGGGCAGATCCGCGAGCAGGTCGAGCGTCTCAGCGACCTGAGCATCAGCGACGAGCAACTGGGCTTCCTCGAACAGATCAGCTTCATGAAGCCGGACTTCCTGCGCTTCCTCGGCCTGTTCCGCTTCAATCTGCGCTACGTGAAGATGGGCGTCGAAAACGACCAGTTCTTCCTCCGCCTCAAGGGCCCCTGGCTGCACGTGATCCTCTTCGAAGTGCCGTTGCTGGCGATCATCAGCGAGGTGCGCAACCGCAACCGTTATCCACAGGTACAGCTGGGGCAGGCCCGCGAACAGTTGCTGCGCAAGTTCGACTGGCTGCGCGCCAATGCCAGCGACGACGAACTGGCCGCGTTGCAGGTCGCCGACTTCGGCACCCGCCGGCGCTTTTCCTATGGCGTCCAGGAAGAAGTGGTCAAGGTGCTCAAGGCCGAGTTCCCGGCGCGCTTCGTCGGTACCAGCAACGTGCACCTGGCATGGAAACTGGATATCAAGCCGCTGGGCACCATGGCCCACGAATGGATCATGGCCCACCAGCAACTCGGACCGCGCCTGATCGACAGCCAGATCGCCGCCCTCGACTGCTGGGTCCGCGAATACCGCGGCCTGCTCGGCATCGCCCTGACCGACTGCATCACCATGGATGCCTTCGTGCGCGATTTCGACCTGTACTTCGCCAAGCTGTTCGACGGCCTGCGCCACGACTCCGGGGATCCGGTGGCCTGGGCGGAAAAGGCCATCGCCCACTACCGCAAGCTCGGGATCGACCCGATGACCAAGACCCTGGTGTTTTCCGATGGACTGGACCTGCCGCGCTCGCTGGAAATCTTCCGGGCCTTGCGCGGGCGTATCAATGTCAGCTTCGGCATCGGCACCAACCTGACCTGCGACATCCCTGGCGTGGCGCCGATGAGCATCGTGCTTAAAATGACCGACTGCAACGGCCAGCCGGTGGCGAAGATTTCCGACGAAGCCGCCAAGACCCAGTGCCGCGACCCGAATTTCGTCTCTTACCTGCGTCACGTTTTCCAAGTTCCCAGCGAGGAGTAACCCATGCAAGCCGTCCAGCGAGAGATCGCGCAGCAGCTCAAGGTCCAGCCGCCGTTCGCCGACCGCGCCGCCCTCGACGCCGAAGTCACCCGGCGCGTCGCCTTTATCCAGCAGTGCCTGAAGAATGCCGGGCTGAAAGTCCTGGTACTGGGCATCAGTGGCGGCGTCGATTCGCTGACCGCCGCCCTGCTCGCCCAGCGCGCGGTCAACGAGCTGCGCGAGCAGACCGGCGACCCGGCCTACCGTTTCATCGCCGTGCGCCTGCCGTACCACGTGCAGCACGACGAGCACGACGCCCAGGCCTGCATCGATTTCATCAAGCCGGACGAACTGCACACGGTGAACATCGCCCCGGCAGTTCGCGCCCTGGCGGCCGAGGTCAAGGCGCTGGAAGGCGGCAAGCCGAGCCTGGTGGACTTCGTCGTCGGCAACACCAAGGCGCGGATGCGCATGCTGGCCCAATACACCATCGCCGGTGCCCGGGCGGGCCTGGTGATTGGTACCGACCATGCCGCCGAGGCGGTGATGGGCTTCTTTACCAAGTTCGGTGACGGCGCCTGCGACCTGGCGCCACTGAGTGGCCTGGTGAAAAACCAGGTGCGTTCGATCGCCCGCAGCTTCGGGGCGCCGGAGTCACTGGTGGAGAAGGTGCCGACCGCCGACCTCGAAGACCTGGAGCCGGGCAAGCCGGACGAGGCTTCGCACGGCGTGACCTACGCGCAGATCGACGCCTTCCTGCACGGCGAGCCGGTCAGCGAGGAAGCGTTCGAGATCATCAAGCGGACGTATGAGAAGACGCAGCACAAGCGGGAACTGCCGTTCGCGCCATAAAAGCATCGCCGGCAACGCCGGCTCCCACAGAGACCGCATGCACCGCTGGACTTGTGGGAGCCGGCGTTGCCGGCGATGAGGCCCGGAAGGCCCCTGAAGCAATTACTTCAGAACGACAGCGCCTTTCATCATGGCGATGTGGCCCGGGAAGGTGCAGAAGAACTGGTAGCTTTCACCAGCAGCCAGCTTGGACACGTCGAAGGTGACCGAGTCTTTTTCGCCAGCGCCGATCAGCTTGGTGTGGGCGATGATGCGGGCATCGCTTTCATCCAGGTAACCACCTTCGATCTTCTTGGCCATGCCGCCAGTGGCGATGGCTTGTGCGTCGGCGGTCTTGCTGATCACCAGGTTATGGCCCATGACGTTCTTCGGCAGGTTGCCGGAGTGGGTCAGTTCGACGGTGAACTGCTTGCAGCTCTTGTCGATGGCGATTTCCTTGGTGTTGTAGGACATCTGGTCGGTGGAGTCGACGGTAACCTTGCAGTCAGCGGCCATTACCTGGGCACTGGCGATGGACAGCAGGGATACGGCAACGAACTTGGCAAACATTGTGAATCTCCATGGCAGGTTTTTTATTGAAATCAGACTGCCCCATCCAGCGCAGCGGACTGGTGACATGGGTCAAGGGTTAAGACCCTGAAACAGCAGTGAAATTCTCTATGGTGTCCATCAAGACAATCAACGTGCGCCATCATGCTCCTATGACAGACGATGAGACAACCTCTCATTTAGGAGTAGTCCGACATGTTCCTCAGCAACTTCATGCAAAGCCTGCTGGCCGCCTATGCCTGCGGTGCCGCCGGCGCCACCTGCGAATTCAGCCGTCCGGAGTAATACGCAAGTCTTGGAAGTGAGGCCTCATGACCGTACCCTGTGGCGATTTTCGACCCGGAGAAAGTCATGTCTCTACGTTCCGTTTGTGTTTTCTGTGGCGCCAGCACCGGGGCCAGCCCGGTGTATCGCGAAGCCGCCGTCGCCCTCGGCCAGGCCATTGCCCGGCGCGGCCTGACCCTGGTCTACGGCGGTGGTGCCGTGGGCCTGATGGGCATCGTTGCCGATGCCGCCATGGCCGCCGGCGGTGAAGTGATCGGGATCATTCCGGTCAGCCTGCAACGCGCGGAAATCGCCCACCCCGGCCTGACCCGCCTGGAAGTGGTCGACGGCATGCACGCGCGCAAGGCGCGCATGGCCGAACTGAGCGACGCCTTCATCGCCCTCCCCGGCGGTCTCGGCACCTTCGAGGAGCTGTTCGAAGTCTGGACCTGGGGCCAGCTCGGCTACCACGGCAAGCCACTGGGCCTGCTGGAGGTCAACGGCTTCTACGAAAAACTCAGCGGCTTCCTCGATCATGTGGTCGCGGAAGGCTTCGTCCGCCCGCAACACCGCTCGATGCTGCAAATGAACGGCAACCCCGATGCCCTGCTCGATGCCCTCGACGCCTGGGAGCCGGTGGTGCAGCCGAAGTGGGTCGATCAGCCGCCGACCTGATCGCCCTGCCCTTCCAGCGGCAGCACGGTGACCCGGACCTCGGGATCGTGGCTGCCGCCGCCGAGAATCACCCCGCGCAGGGGCGAGACATCGGTGAAATCACGACCCCAGCCGAGGGTGATGTGCTCCAGCGCCGGCAGCAGGTTGTTGGTGGGATCGAAGTCCACCCAGCCGTGAAGCGGGCAGAACACCGAAACCCAGGCATGCGAGGCATCCGCGCCAATCAGCCGGGCCTGCCCGGGCGGCGGCCGGGTCAGCAGGTAGCCGCTGACGTAACGCGCCGCCAGCCCGCGCGAACGCAGACAGGCGAGCATCAGGTGGGCGAAGTCCTGGCACACCCCACGCCGCCGTTCCAGCACCTCTACCAGCGGCGTGGCGACCTGGGTCGCGCTGGCATCGAAGGTGAATTCGCGGAAGATCTTTTCCATCAGTGCACGCACCGCTTCAAGCAGCGGCATGCCGGGCGCGAAACAGGGTTCGGAAAACGCCACGAAGCGCTTCTTCAGGCGCACGAAGGGCGACTCGAAGCGGTACCGGCTAGCTTCGAGAAACGCTGGCGATAGCGCCTGGCGCGAGTAAGCCAGGGCATCCCGGGCCTGCTCCCAGGCTGGCGAGCCGGACAAGGACGGTTGCAGGCGCGGCAGCACCTCGATGCGTACCCGGGTGCTGACCTTCAGTTCGTCATGCTGGTACTCCAGGCCGAGGCGGGTCAGCGGATTGCCGAAGACATCCTGCTCGTCACGGCGCCGCGTTGGCACCGGATCGACCTCGAGGACGCGCTCCGCACAGCGCTGCCAGGCACACTCCCGTGGCCACAGGTGCACCAGTTGCTGGGCCAGCGATACCGGGCTGGCGTAGCGGTAATGGGTATCGTGAAGAATCTGGTAACGCGCACTCATCAGGCGGACACCGTCTGCTGGCTGACATCGACATGGGCGAAATGGCGCAGGGCCAGGCGCTCGGCGGCGGCCTCGGCGCCTTCGGCGATCTGTTCCAGCATTGCCGCCAGGCCTTCCAGCACGGCGCTCACGCTGTCCTCGCCGAACAACGGATCTTCCAGGCTGCGCAGGTCGAAATGCCTGAGGCGGTCGGCCAGCGCCACCAGCCCGTTCTCGGCCGGACTGCGCAGGCGCTCCAGCGAACGCAGCAACGAGCGCAGCTGGAACAGCACGCCGTGGGGGTTCTGCTCGTCGAGCAACAGCAAATCCAGGACCGGCACCAGTTGCGCCACCGCCAGATAACGCGAGCGGTAGGTGATGCTGCTGTTGGCCAGTTCCAGCAGCCACTCCAGACCGGCCTGGTCGGTCGCCTCCGGGCCGCGCAGGAACGCCGCGAGGCTGCTGCTCAGGGCGTGGAGACGCTCGATACGGCGACCGGTGAGAAGGAAGCGCCAGCCTTCGTCGCGGGTCATATCGTCGAGGGCGAAGCCGGACAGCGCCGCCATGGACAGGATCAGGCGATCAAGGAAATCCAGCAGCTCGGTAAAGTTGGCGGACAAGTCGTCGAGGCGCTGTACCTCACGCTGCAGCTCGCTGAGCGCCTGCCAGTTTTCCCGCGACAGCTTGCCGCGCACCTGCCCTGCTGCCCACTGCAGACGCTGCAGGCTGGCACGCAGGCTGAACTCCCAGCCCGGATCGAGCAAGGCGGTGCGCAGGCGCGTATCCAGCGTGCCTTCCGCCGGCAGCAAGGACACCTCCTCGGCCAGTTGCACCGCCGCTTCCAGTGCCTGCGGCGAGTCACCGTCGAGGTAGCGACCCAGCAGGATCCGCAGCAAACGCGCGCTGGCATCGCAACGCTCGCAATAGCGGCCGAACCAGAACAGGTTTTCCACAACCCGCGAGGGCAAGTAAGGATCGGCGCGGACCAGGTCGGCCACGCCAAGGCGCTGGCTGACCTGCCATTGCTCGCCCCGGGCCGGACGTTCGCCCAGCACCCAGGTGTCCTTGCTGGCACCGCCGCGCTGCATCGAAACCACTTCGGCATCGGCCTGGGCGGCCACCCGCGTCAGGCCGCCCGGCAATACCCGCCAGCCGTCGGCGCTGGCCACGGCGTAGACACGCATGCCCACCGGGCGATCTTCCAGGCCATTGCCCTGCCAGACCGGCGCCTGGGAAAGCTGCGCCAGTTCCTGGGCGACATAGGCATAAGGCCGCGCACGCAGGCGGGCGGCCAGGGCCTGGCGTTGCTCGGCATCCAGGTCCCGTCCCAACAGCGGCTGGAAGCTCTGCGACGGAAATGCCGGCTTGAACAACAGGTCCGGCATTTTCTCCAGCGCCTGCTCCAGCGCCGCCGGCTCGCCGCACCACCAACTGGCGATGGACGGCAGGATCAACTCTTCGCCCAGCAGCCGCTGGCTGATCGCCGGCAGGAAACCCGGTAGCCCGGGCGACTCCAGCACGCCGCTGCCGAGGGCATTGGCCACCAGGACGCGGCCCTGGCGTACCGCATCCAGCAGACCGGGCACGCCCAGTGCCGAGTCGGTGCGCAGTTCCAGGGGATCGCAGAAATCGTCATCGAGGCGGCGCAGGATCGCGTGGACCCGGCGCAGCCCACTGAGGGTCTTGAGGTAGACCGTGCCATCGCGCACGGTCAGGTCGCTGCCTTCCACCAGCGGATAGCCCAGTTGGCGGGCAAGGAACAGGTGCTCGAACCAGCTTTCGTTGAAGCGGCCGGGGGTCAGCAGCACCACCAGCGGCGTTTCCCGCTCACTCGGGGCCAGGCGGGCCAGGCTTTGTTGCAAGGTGCGGAAGAAGCCGGCCAGGTGCTGTACGTGCAGGTCGCGGTACAGCTCGGGGAAGGCCCGGGACACCACGGTGCGGTTTTCCAGCGCGTAGCCCGCCCCGGAGGGCGCCTGGGTGCGGTCGGCGGTCACCCACCAGCGCCCGTCCGGGCCGCGCGCCAGATCCGCTGCGTAGATATGCAGCCAGGTCTGTTGCGGCACCTGGATGCCCTGGCAAGGCCAGAGGAAATTGTTGTGGCCGAATACCAGCTCGGCGGGCAGCAGGCCTTCGCCAATCAGTTGCTGCGGTCCGTAGATGTCTGCCAGTACCCCGTTGAGCAGACGAGCACGCTGGGCGATGCCACGAGCCAGTTGGTCCCACTCGGCGGCGGGGATCACCTGCGGCAGCAGATCGAGTTCCCAGGGACGATCGGCGCCATCCGGATCGGCGTAGATGTTGTAGGTAACGCCGTTTTCCCGCAGTTGCCGGTTGAGCAGGGACTGGCGCTGGGCCAGCTGTTGCGGGCCACTGCGTTGCAGGTGGGTGAGCAGTTCCTGCCAATGCGGCCGCACGCTGCCATCGACGCCGAGCATTTCATGCCAGGTCGCGGGGCTTGGGGTCAGGGCATCCAGCAGGTCGTCCATCGAGGTGCTCACAGGGGAAGTCGTGCGCGGAAATGCGGCAAGACTTATGCCAGTGGCTTTGCAGTGGAAAATGATGGTGCTTGGTCTGGCCTCATCGCTGGCAAGCCAGCTCCCACAAGGGCCGGGTGCACCACTAAACCTGTGGGAGTCCGCCCAGCCTTTCAGGCTGCGCTGTCGCGCAGAGAACAGATCCAAGAACGACGCGGACCCTGTGGGAGCGGGTTTACCCGCGATTACGATGGTGGCATCACCGACG